>CBFQYI010000128.1:0-10524 GCA_965720825.1 uncultured Chryseobacterium sp.
CCGTTAAAACCAATTCAGAAACCTCACAACCCGCCTTCAAAGCTCTTCAGATTGTTACGGGGCAATCCACAAAACTCGCAGCCAAAAAAGAATGGTACATTATCGTTGCCCATAGATTTGGAGACATAAGCGCAGGATTTAAAGACTTTTTTGGTCTGGATCATGCTTCCACCAAATTAGGCGTTATCTATGGTATTTCAGATGCCGTATCTGTAAGCCTTTCCAGAGAAACGAATATGAAAACCTTTGAAGGAGCAGTGAAATACAAACTGGTAAAACAAAGTGAAAACTTCCCGGTGGATATTGTGGGGTACAATGTAATGGGTGCTAATACTGAACTGGATAAAGATACTTATCCACATCTTAAATTCAGTGACAGACTTTCTTATCTTACACAGGCCCTGATCTCAAGAAGGTTTAGTGATAAGCTTTCCGTACAGCTTACCCCTTCCTTTGTTCATAAAAACCTTTACGAACCTACCATTGAAAATAAAAATCAGTTTCTGGCAGGTTTGGGAGGACGCTACAAAATTTCAAAAAGAGTTTCTTTAAATGCAGAATACTTTGTGAATTTTGACGATCACAGTTTTTATAAAAACCCTTTATCATTGGGCGTAGATATAGAAACAGGAGGACACGTGTTTCAGCTTTTACTCACAAACTCCCAGATAAATTCAGATATCGGATATCTTACCAATGCTACAGGAGCATGGGGAAAGGGACATATTTTCTTTGGGTTTAATCTTTATAGAGTTTTTTAATATGAAAAAGCTAACATCCTTATTGATATTGTCGTCAGCAATCATACTGACGGCTTGTGACAGCAGAACTTATGAAGAGATTTCTGATAATACACCGATCACGGCACCTGTAAAATATACAGCAGATGTAAAACCCATTATGGATAACAGCTGCGCAGGCTGTCATTCTGCAGGAAGTTTTAAGCCTTTGGTTACCTATGATCAGGTAAAAAATAATATTGACGGAATTCTGGATCGTATCCAGAGACCTAATGGTGATCCGGAGAAAATGCCAAAGGGAGGATCTTTGTCTGCGGCTCAGATCAATATGTTTATCAAATGGAAAGCTGACGGGTTAAATGAAAATTAAAAAAATTGATATGAAAAAATTAGCATTATTAAGTGTATTACTCCTTTCTGCCGGGTACGCTTCAGCACAGAAATATAGCTCCAAAACAGGGAAAGTAACTTTTGAAGCTTCGGTACCTCTGTTTGATGATATTTTTGCCCAGGATGACAATAATGTTGTCATTCTCAATGCAGATAATGGTGAAATGGCGTCAGTCTCCAATGTCAAAAACTTTCATTTTAAAACAAAACTAATGGAAGAGCATTTCAATGAAAGCTATGCTGAATCTGCAAAATATCCGAAAACCACTTTCAAAGGAAAGATTGTCAACTTTGATAAGACAAAGCTTACCGCAAGTCCTCAGAAATATACAGTGCAGGGAACATTAAACTTTCATGGAGTAGACAAAGCCGTTACCTCTGGGGCTACTTTATATGCAAAAGATGGTAAAATCTATATGCAGGGAGGTTTTGTCGCGAGACCTGTAGATTATAAAGTGACTATTCCAAAGATGGTTACCAAGAAAGTTGCTGAAAATGTCAATATTGAATACAACTATGTAATGGTAAAACAATGAGACATTTCATCTTAATATTAGGATTGTTCCTGAGCTCATTAGTATCTGCTCAGGAAAAAGTGAAATCAATATTTGATATTGCAAGAAGTGGTACTGTGACTGAAGTACAGGAGTTGATGAAGCAAAATCCGGATGTGATTAATCAGATCAACGAGAACGGATTTTCACCCCTTATTTTAGCATGTTACAGAGGGAATACTCCCGTTGCTGAATTTTTAATTACGCACGTTAAAAATATGAATTATGCAAGTGGAGAAGGAACGGCTTTAACGGCTTCTGTATTTAAAGGAGATAGAAATCTTACTCATAAATTATTACAGAACAATGCTGATCCAAATGTAGCAAACAGCAGTGGAGTAACTCCATTGATATACGCAGTACAGTCTCAAAACAAAGAAATGGTTGAGCTGTTACTAAAGAATAAAGCCAATAAGACATTATCAGATAAACAGGGAAAAACTGTTTTTGAATATGCTTTATTTTCTAAAAACCAAGATATTATTAACCTATTAAAAAATTGATCATATGAAATTAAAAACTACACTAGTATTATTGATCGGATTTTTTGCTTTTTTAAATGTAAAAAGTCAATATTCGACAGGAACTGTGCCTCTTTTTTCTACACCGGGAGGAGCAGATTTGGCTTATTCAGTTAAGATAGACCTTAGCCCTTCTTTAGTTACCCTTACCCTTGTTGGTCCTTCTACAGGATGGCTTGGAATGGCTTTTAATACCACAAATATGGACGATATCGGAAAGGATGTCGTAATCTTTGACGGAACGAATTTAAGTGACAGAACATTTAATGGACAGGGAGTAGTTCCACCATTGGATGGAACTCAAAACTGGACGGTAACATCCAACACGGTGGTAGGAAGCGTCCGTACTGTAGTTGCTACAAGAGCTTTAAATACAGGAGATGTTAATGATTATGCCTTTACAGTTCCTCCTACAAGTCCTCTTAACATTACTTATGGACGCAGATTATCAAATTTTACGATTGGTTATCATGGATCTAACAGCTGTGGCACTACAACTCTTAATTTTGGTACTACTCTAGGGACCAGCGAAACAGCTTTAGAGAGTAAGAAAATAGCTCTTTATCCAAACCCTGCTAAAGAAACTGTAAGCTTAAAAAATGCTGATAAAATAAAATCTGTAGATATTTATGAATCTGCCGGAAGAAAAGTGAGATCTGTAAAACTTGAGGGAGAAAGTATTAGTATCAGAGATTTAAAATCTGGTATTTATTATTTTGAAATCACATTGAAAGATGGAACCACATCTTACGAAAAATTGATTAAAGAATAATTTTTCAGAAAAAACACACCTAAATATTTTTTAAAAACAGATACCTCTGATCTTTCAGGGGTATCATTTTTTCTTAAAGTCCCATTTTCAGGGAGTTTTCTTTAAAATTCATATATTTGTGTAGATCCTGATTCTTAACAAAAAGAAATTTTCTGACCTTACAATTTTGACAACCTATGGAATTTAAACCTTTAGCCCATATCACAACAGATGAACTTTTATCCGTGTTCAATCATTCATTTTCTGATTATGTTGTTCCTTTTCACTTAACGAAAGAAGTACTTGTTTCAAAAATTGCTGCAGAAAAATTAGATCTTAGTTTGTCTGCCGGAGCATTTGAAGATGGAAAACTGGTAGGTTTTATTCTTCAGTCTGAAAAAATTGAAAATGGTGAGAAAATTATTTACAATGGCGGAACAGGAGTCGTTCCTGAAAGCAGGGGGAAAGGTTTGGTGAGAAAAATGTACGATTTTATCATTCCTGTTTTAAAAGAAAGAAATGCAAATACATTGCTGCTTGAAGTTATTGAAGGAAATCAGCCTGCTATCAGGGCTTATGAAAACTTAGGATTTACAATTGTCAGAAGACTGCTTTGCTTTAATGGAAATATTAAACAGGAAAAAGGAAATATTGAAGTATACATACGAGATCTGAAAGACTTCCAATGGAATGTATTATGTTCTTTCTGGGATATTGAACCTTCATGGCAAGGATCTGTTTTCGTATTGGAACCTATGCCGGAAAACTATGTGACTTTAGGGGCTTATAAAGATGAAAATCTGGTTGGATATATTATTTATGGTCCTGCTTCAAGAAAAATATATCAGTTTGCTGTAGATAAGAATTACAGAAATCAAGGAATAGGCACAAAGCTGTTTAATGCGATTAGAGAAAAAAGTAACGGACAGGCTGTAGCCTTGAACAATGTGGATGATTCTTCAGAAAATACAAGTAAATTTCTTAGCGAAAGAGTAGGACTGAACAACTGGTTGTCACAGTTTGAAATGAAAAGACCTATTTAACAGGGATTAATTTTGACTCAAACAAAATAAGAGGTTTTAATATACTTTTAATCTCCTAAACTTTTCAGGCAGAAGTATAGGATGTAACTTTGCGGAAAATTTTAAAATAATGAAGCGAGGAATCCATTTTTTACTGCTGCTAATTTCCTTTACGGCTTTTGCACAACAAGCCAATATTGACACTGCCCAGGTGGTTATTCCGGGAAGACAAAACAGCACAGAAGCACAATCAAAACCTTATGTGATCATGATATCAACGGATGGTTTCCGTTATGATTATGCTCAGAAATATAATGCTGAAAACCTTTTGAAGCTAGCTAATGGTGGTGTAAAGGCTGAAGCAATGATTCCAAGCTATCCAAGCATTACTTTCCCAAATCACTGGAGCTTAATCACCGGACTTTACCCTTCCCATCATGGTTTGATTGACAACTTTTTCTACGATTACAAGAGAAAAGAAGGCTATGCCATGAGCAGTAAGAAAAATGCTGAGGACGGAAGCTGGTATGGAGGTACTCCGCTTTGGGGGCTTGCTGAAAAACAGGGAATGGTATCGGCCTCTTTAATGTGGGTAGGATCTGCCAGTGATGCCGGAGGAATGCGACCTACTTATTATTATCCTTATCACGAAAAATTTACCCCTTCAGAAAAAGTAGAAAAAGTAGTGAACTGGCTGAAATTACCTGAAGATAAAAGGCCTCACTTTATTTCATTATATTTCCCGGAAGTAGACGGAAGCGGACATCATTATGGTCCGGATACCAAAGAAACGGAAACTGCTGTTCATCTGATAGACCAGGCCATTGGTGATCTTGTTCAGAAAGTAAATGATTTAGGATTAAAAAATGTCAACTTTGTTTTTGTTTCCGATCACGGAATGATCAAAGTAGACGGAGGTACACCGTTGGAAATTCCTGCTCTTCTTTTTGATAAAAACAGATTTGATTTTTACAATTCCCAGACTTTATTAAGAGTTTACGTTAAAAACCCTGATGAGGTGAAAGCAGTTCATAAACAGCTGAAAGCGAATAAAACAGACGACTACGAAGTATATCTTGATAAAAAGCTTCCTAGATACCTGCATTTTGCTACAAGAGATGACCAGTACAACAGAATTGGGCAGATTCTTCTGATCCCGAAAGCACCAAAGATTTTCCTGGAAAAAGGTAAAAAAACATCTGTTGGAAAGCATGGATACAATCCTAAAGTGGTTCCTGAAATGAAAGCCACTTTCTTTGCCTGGGGACCTGAGTTTAAAAATAATCTGGTGATCGATGAATTTGCGAACATCAATGTTTATCCTTTGGTTGCTGAGGTTTTGGGATTAAAAATCGATCAGCCTATTGATGGAAGATTGAAAGTTTTAAAAGAAATCCTGAAAGAGAAGAAATAATTCTTAAGACTTAAAATATAATAGTAAAAAAACAGTTTCGGGGGGCCCGGGGGTTGGCCGACAAGGTGGTTTTAAAATTAATGGGCAAAAAAAAAACTGAAAAAAAAAAAATTTTTTAACATTATTAAAACAAATCATTAATTATAATAAATAATTCTTAATATATAAAATATAATATTAAAAAAACTTTTTCGGCGATTTTTTGGTGCGCCGAAACTTGTTTTATAAATTGACTTAGGAATTAAAAGCGTTAAAAAAATAAGTTTTGTGAACGTTAAGAAAATTCTACTGTTTGAAGCGCGGGAATTAAATTCGATACTAAATTAATAGTGAATCCGCGCGAGTTTAGAATTTTTAGAGAACAAAAATTATTTTTAGCATTTTAATTCCAGTCTTGAACTTTTGTTTCAAGACAAAAGAAATTAAAACTTAGAAGAAAACTCCTTTGCAAAATCTTCTAATTTAACACTTCCTGTAACCGGAGAACCGTGATCAATAAAATCCTTCTGTACAACACCTGTTCTTATTCCTCTTCCCATTTCAACATACAGCTTAGCCATATCTTCCGGTAATCCTGCCTGAAGCATTCCGTTTAAAGAATCTTCATCAGAGAATTCTACCCATGGAAGCTCAGGTTTATCAACAGACGTTCCCAGAACTTTAGCAAAATCAGACGCTTTTCTGACGTCGCTTACAATATATCTGATAGTGTTGGCATTTCCATCTTTTACCAATTCTTCAGCGGCAGCTTTCGCAATATCATTGGGATGTACTACGGGGACTTCAATATCTGCAGGATAATTTCCTCCAATGATTCCTGCATTTTGAATTAAAGGAATATCATTGAAAAAATTGTTATAAAAATATCCGGCTCTTAAAAAAGTAAAAGAAGTGTTCTCTACTTCATTATATATTTTTTCAATATTGTGAAGACCAGCGATAGGACCATTTTCTACCGGAGATTCAGCGCCTACACTGCTGAGCATGACAGCTCTTTTTACATTCGTATTTTCTAAAGCTTCAGCATAATTTTTTCCGGCATTGGTTGTGTTTTCTACAATTTTATCCGGACTGATCGCTGGAGGAGTCATTACAAAAACAGCATCCGCTCCTTCGAATGTTTGCGTTAAAAACCGAACGTCTGTAATAGATCCTATAGCTGGCTTTGCTCCCAGAGATTCAATTTCCTGCTTTCTGGAATTGCTGCTGCTTATTACAGTAATATGATGCCCTTCGGCAATTAATTGTTGTGCTAATGGTTTAGCTACATTTCCTAGTGATCCTGTGATTATAATTTTCATATGTAAATATTTTTTTATTTCTGGGAACAAAGTTATATTTGTACTTACTTTTATACAAGTACTTACCCTAAAGTATGTAGATATGACAGCGATCAAAGAAAGTTTAACCATTCAGGAGAATAAAAAAACAGTGCAGGATTGTCCTGTAATGTACGTTATGGAAAGAATTGGAGGATTCTGGAAACCGATTATTCTGTTCAATCTTTCCACAGGAGAAAAAAGATACAGCGAATTAAAAAAAGCAATTCCTGCCGTAACGGAAAAAATGCTTATCCAGCATCTGAAGCAATTGGAAACAGACGGATTGATTATCAGAACTGCAAAACCTGTAATCCCTCCTCATGTGACGTATAAACTGAGTGAAGCCGGTAATGAGCTGGCTCCCGTTATTGATGCCATGGCTGCTTGGGCTTTTCAGGATATGGAAAGAAATGATATAAAATGTACGGAAGGAAACAGATACATCACGAATCAGGATCAGAATGCTTTTAGCCAAAACCTGAAAAAATAAAAACAGGCTCTTCAATCCGAAGAGCCTGTTTTTGTTACTATTCTATAGAAGAATTATAAAGACTGCATGTCGATAACAAAACGGTATCTTACATCACTTTTCAGCATTCTTTCATACGCTTCGTTGATGTCCTGCATTTTGATCATTTCAATTTCTGAAACAATATTGTGCTCTCCACAGAAATCCAGTAATTCCTGAGTTTCAGCAATACCACCGATTACAGAACCTGCTACTGACTTTCTTCCCAAAATCATAGGAACTGTATTCAGTATAGGTTCTAAACCTCCAAGATATCCTACTAGAACATGAGTTCCATTGATATTTAAAGTAGCCACATACGGATTAACGTCATGTACATAAGGAACCGTATCAATAATCACATCGAATTTTCCTTTTACAGAATCCATTTGTGATTCATCTGTAGAAATCACTACATGATCAGCACCCAATTGTTTTGCATCTTCAGTTTTCCCCGGAGTTCTGGAGAATAAAGTAACTTCAGCTCCCAGTCCTTTTGCCAGTTTAATTGCCATGTGACCAAGACCTCCCAAACCTACAACAGCTACTTTAGACCCGCGACCTACATTCCAATGCTTTAAAGGTGACCAGGTGGTAATACCTGCACAAAGAAGTGGAGCTACTGCTGCCAGATCAAGATTTTCAGGTACTTTTAAAACGTGGTGAGAATCCACTACTACTTTTTGAGAATATCCTCCAAAAGCATGACCTCCCAAATGTTTATCCTTTCCGTTGTATGTTCCGGTGAAGCCATTCAGGCAATATTGTTCAAGATCATGCTGACAGCTGTCGCAGTGTCCACAAGAATCTACAATACATCCTACACCTGCAAGATCTCCAACTTTAAATTTGGAAACTTCACTTCCCACTTTGGTAATTCTTCCTACAATTTCATGTCCCGGAACTACAGGATACAAAGATCCGCCCCAGTCGTTTCTTGCCGTATGAAGATCAGAGTGGCATACTCCACAATATAGAATTTCAATCTCTACATCTTTTGCGGTTACCTCTCTTCTTTCAATATTCATTTCTTTCAGATCTGCTGTGGTCGACTCAGCACCATAAGCTTTTACTGTGATTGTACTCATTTTTTATATTTGGTTTATTTAGGGTTATAAATTGCTGTATTCTTCATTCGTTACAGGCTCAAGCCATTCTACAATTCCATTTTGTGTATTAGGATTAATGGCAATATGGGTAAACTCACTGTCCGGAGCAGCTCCATGCCAGTGGATGATATCAGGAGGAATATTAACAATATCTCCAGGGTTTAAAATCTGAGCCGGCTTTCCTTTTTCCTGATAATATCCTTTTCCTGAAGTTACGATTAAAATTTGTCCGCCTCTATGAGAATGCCAGTTATTTCTGCATCCGGGTTCGAAAATTACATTTCCTATCTGGCAGTTCAGGTTATCTTCATTGGGTTTCAGAATATGAACCCACGCTGTTCCTCCAGAGAAATAATCCGGAGAGGCTTTTTCTCCTTTCGGAAAAATGTTGGTATTAAAAGTTTCCATAACGGTACAAAAGTCGAAACTTTCAAGTAAATCCAACTTATACAGATTACCGAATTACTTACCAATTTTACAGACCCTATTTCAGTTACAAATGAAAGTGGTAATTTTGAATAGCAATAAAAATATACTTCATGGAAAATCAGGAGGTTGAAATCTATAATACGGTCTCAGAATATAATAAAATGGCAAATCATGAAACCCTGCATCCGCTGGTAAGTATCATTGATTTTTCCAAGTCTGATCCTATTTGTCAGTATAGAAGAAAGTTTGGGTTTTATACCGTTTTTCTGAAAGACGTCATGTGTGGAGACATGCAGTACGGAAAACACAGCTACGACTATCAGGAAGGGACATTGGTGTTTATTGCTCCCGGACAAACATATGGGATTTATAATAGAGACAGATCTGTTCAGCCAGCTGGCTTTGCCCTGATTTTTCATCCGGATTTAATAAAAGGAACCAACTTAGGGAAGAATATGAAAGATTATTCCTTTTTTTCTTATGATGTGCATGAAGCGCTCCATCTCTCAGAAAAAGAACGAGAAGTGGTATTGGATTGCTTTAAAAATATTAAACTGGAGCTGGGACAGGCTATTGATAAACACAGTAAATCTTTAATTGTTAATAATATCGAACTGTTTTTAAATTATTGTATGCGTTTTTATGACCGCCAGTTTATTACAAGAGATCATATTAACCAAGGCGTCATCGGGAAATTTGAAAATCTGGTAGATGACTATTTAAAATCTGAAAATCCAAAAAACATAGGCTTTCCTATGGTCAATTATTTTGCAGAAAAACTGAATCTGTCTGCCAATTATTTCGGAGATCTGATCAAAAAAGAGCTGGGAATTTCCGCACAGGAATTCATCCACAATAAGCTTATTGATATTGCTAAAGAACAGATTTTGGATCAGGCAAAAACAATCAGTGAAATTTCTTATGATTTAGGGTTTAAATATCCGCAGCATTTTACAAGACTTTTCAAAACGAAAGTGGGAATTTCTCCGAGTGAGTATAAAATCCTAAACTAGTTTTTAACACGAATAACACTAATTTTTTCACGAATGACACAATGATGGTTCGTGGATATTTCTGCTTAGATTTTTTAACACGAATAGCACTATTTTTTTTCACAAATAACACTATAATTATTAGTGGATATTTGTGCATGTATTTGTGTAATTTGTGTTTAAATAATTAAATTTAAAGAGAAAAGTTTTCACCGTTGTAAAGATGACACCAAATCAGAAAGATACCACTATTCTTGAAACCCGTTTCGGAAGAATTTTAGCATTAAAAGAAGAGGGGATTATCAGAGCCAGAAGTATTCGTTATGCCCATTCTGAAAGATTTAAAAAACCAGTTGCGGTAGAAGCTTCTTTATCTTCAATGATTATTCCTCCGGAAAAAACACCGGTGTGTCCGCAGGCTTTAAGTCCACTTGTGGAAAAAATGATTGGAGTAACACCTGTTGAAAGCTTTGAGGCTGATGAATCTACACAATACCTTTCCATAACCCGTCCGGAAATGATATCTGAAAATGAAAAACTCCCTGTTGTTGTCTGGATTCATGGGGGTTCTCATGAAATAGGCTGCGGTGATCTTGCCACTGCCGATCCTGCCGAATGGGTGAAAGAACAGCATATTATCGTTGTTACTGTTTCATATCGTTTAGGATTATTTGGTTTTTTAGGGGGTGATGAAAAAAGACCTGCCAATCTTGGGTTGCTGGATATCATTGAAGCATTAAAGTGGATCAAAAATAATATTGCAGATCTGGGA
>CBFQYI010000129.1:0-10432 GCA_965720825.1 uncultured Chryseobacterium sp.
ATGGTATCTGCTTCCAAAGCTGTGGCACAGGTACCTTCAACTGATAAAAAATCAATCTGGTCTGCCAGCTCTTTGAGATGAAATCTTGCCAGAGGCTCATCATCAATAATAAGGCATTTCATTTTAGGAATCGGATTGCTCATGATGGTCAGATAGTGTTAGCGTTAAAGTTATTCTAAAGATATGATGATTTGTTTCAATTTTCAGATCGTGGGAATCAGAATATTGTAATTTCAACCGTTTCTTTACATTTTGCAGCCCAATTCCTCCTGTTCCGTCTTTCTTTTTATAAGTAGTCCTATCCGAATAGGAATTTTCAACATAAAAATAAAGACTGTTGTTCTTTTCTTTACAGGAGATTTTTACATAGCCATTATGACCGGGAAGTCTGCAGACATATTTAAAAGCATTTTCTATAAAAGGAACCAGAAGTAAAGGCGCAATAAAAGCTTTCTTATTACCGATTTCCCAATTGGCTTTTACATCCAGTTCATTTCCCCATCTTAGTTTCTCTACCTCAACAAGGTTTTGAAGGTACTCGATTTCTTTATCCAAAGGAACCATAGCCTGATTGCAATGATAAAGCTGATACCGGAGAATATCCGAAAATTTCATCAGCAGAAAATCTGCCAGCTGGGTATCCTTTTTCATCAGAATATGAATATGATTCAGAATGTTGAAGACTACATGTGGGTTGATCTGATCCTGTAAAAGCTTGAGCTGGTTTTCCAGATGAGCCTGCTGGAGAAGAATGTGATCACGCTCTATCCTTCCGTGTTCCTTATAAAATTTGATGCCACACGCTACTCCGGTGATAAGAAATGAAGCTGGTAAAGACATGTAGAAGCCTTGCCATAAAATAGACAGCTGATCAGAAAAACTCAGTGGAAGATGATTTTTTGGAGTGACTTCAAGATAAGTAAAAATAACAGCGAAGATCAGGCCCAATATGAGAATAACAATTACTACCTGTATCAAAAACTGTTTCATCTTTTTTTCCCGCAGGGCTTTCGGAAGAAACTTATTGGTTAAAGAATGAGTGAATGTAAAAGAAGAAATTGCAATTATAATAGCTTGAATCATAGCAAGATATTTATCTGTGGTGATCTGGAGGTTACACCATAATACGATAGCAAGAGCAAGCCAGAAAATAAAAGTAAATATGTATTCTTTTAAAATAAAAGATTTTGTCATGGAAATGGAAATAGGTTGATAAAAAAATTAGAAACTGCAGGGAAAACAGTTTCTAACAGGTAAAGATAATTTAAGTTTTTTAGAACAGGAAATATCCTATTCCGAGTGAAAAACTATGGGGTTTGGACTTAAATTCTTTACTAATGCTTGTAAGCCCGGTTTCATACCTCAGATCTACGGTGAAGTTTTTATAATCTAATCCTACACCTCCCGTAACGCCAATATTGGATTTGTCAAACTTTTTAAACCCTTCCTGAAGAGCCTGGGAAGTAGACACCTTATCGTTGAAGGCATAACTGTAAACCCCGCCTGCAAATATCCTTACATTAAAATCATCAGCTTTAATCAGTTTGTATCCTACCACTACAGGAATATCAATAGCGTTCCAGGAAAGTTTTGAAGAGCTTCCGTCTTGGGACTCGAATGATGTTTTCTTTTTGTTGAACAACGCTTCCCCCTGCACATAGAGTTTTCCGATATCCATTCTTGTCATTACTCCTGCCTGATAGCCGAATCCATATTTCCCTTCCAGTGAAGATTCTGTGGAGGTTTTTGTAAAGTTTGCCCCTCCCTTGATCCCAATGTGAAAAGCCGGAGTCTGTTGTGCTTTAGTTTCTACACTGCAAAAAATGCATAATAACAATGCACTCAGAGCGAAAAATTGCTGCTTCATAATTTATTGTTGTTAAAAATCTGATGCAAAACAACAATTATGAAGGATGGGATGAAATTTTATTTGATGAATGGCAGAGATGCTTTGACAACGATCTGTTTTTGGGTGAAAAATAAAACCGGAAGTCGTAATGCTTCCGGTTTTTATTATTTAATAAGGCTGTTCTTCACCAGTTTCACAGACCTTTCCGAATTAACCCTTTCAACTTGTCTTGCAGCAAACAGAATCTCTGTCTATATGACATTTATCTGAAGTGGCAGACCTGTTCTTTCTTAAGGATGCTTATGTATAGGTAAATAAGTGGTATAAGTATTTATTTTTGATCGGAAAGACTGAGTCTGTTTCCAGATCTTATTAATTTTTAATAAACTTTAAACTTTTGCTGATGGTAGTACCATCATAGATATTGAGTATATAGATACCATCCAGCATTGTTGAGATTGATATTTCCTCTCCGTTTGTATGCCCGGTTTTGATTAATTTACCCTGTATGTTCAAGATGCTGTATGAAGTCTGCTTACCTTCCAGCCCCTTTACCTGAATAAAGCTATGGGCGGGATTCGGTAAGAGTTTAATATTGTCAGCAATTTTGGATACCGCTGCACTTTGTTGCTGTTGTAAAGGGGCAATATTATTGCAATTTGGTAAAGCATCCAGATTAATATTTGGAGCTTGCTGAGGAACGGCAATACTTAATAATGAATTTGCCGGAGTATATTCATTGGTAAATCCGCCGTTTCTTAAGAAAAATTTATTATCGGCAGTCCCTCCGGATGCATCCACTCTCTGATTGGCGGAGTAAGTAGCATCAACGGTAAAATTTGCTTTTGAAACTGGCATCCATTGTCCCTGGGCTGTTCTTACCCATTGGTTTCCGAATTCAGCCTTTCTGCCCAGATAACCATTTTCAGCCTCAAAATTTTCTACAAAACTATAAAATCCTTTTAAGTAAGTATTGGTATAAGGTCTTTTCCAGCTTGCAATCAGCTTCCAGCTTCCGGCTACTGGTTCAAAAAACCAAGCTGTGTAATCTGTATTGCCTGTTCCATCCGGATTTGCCTTCAGCAGAAATTTGTAGGTAAGGCCCGCTTTCCATGGGAATTCCAGGTAGCTCTGTCCTCCTGAGCCTTCGTTACCGAACTCTCCAATGCTAACATTTTCCCCCTTACAATTTAATTTTATCTTTTTATCCTCAGGAATTGAATCAGGGTTGTCTGTTGCAAAGGGACTCCATACTGAAAATAAGATACGTCTTTCCTGTGCACTATTTACCTGCATTCCCAAATAGCCTTCTCCAAAACCGTTTGCCATAAAATAAGAGCCAACCTTATCCTGGCCAACAGGCACTGTTACTTCATTGTAGTAGTAGGAAACGTTCTCAGAAGTGGGAACAACATAGCCTAAGTGGCAGGAAGGACCTCTTCTTGCCCAATAATAATAATCCGGATTGTTAGAGAAAATAGTATTTCCTGATGTTGCAGATCCGTCAATCAGTAGATCAGACACGCGCCCGAAATAAAGTCCGTTTTTGCTAACTCCCTGAAAATCTACTTTTACATATCCTGCGGGTACATAAAAGCTTCCTGCAGAATAGGTATTAAAAGAAGTTCCCTTCATAAAGATTTTGTGTGAAACTCCATTGACAGTAACCTTAATGGTACTGCTTTTATCAAAGAATACCTTTGCGATTACTTTGATGTTTACCATTCCACTGGTGCTTACTTTAAAATAGGTGCTTACTACCGCTTGAGAATTTGTCCAGTTTGTCAGTCCGTAATCGGTAATCTGTTCTGTCCCATTACTTACAGGGTGGGTTATAAAAGCATTTCCTGCAAGAGGAATTTTGTAAGTGTCTCCGTTATAGGAAATGCCCATTCCTGAAGCCAAAACAAGATTGGCCGTGAAAAAGAATGTAATTAGTGAAAAAATAGATTTTAATACTCTCATTAGTGTGATTTTTTTGCTAAAAGTAATAACGTAAAAGATTATAAGCGAGAGAAAATTAATAAAAATGCAAATTTGATATAAATTCACTTTTATAGAATTTTTTTTGTTAAAAATATTTTCATTTTTAAAGTGTTAGGTTTAAAAATAAAAGAAGGGCTAGTATGTTTTTTGTGATTATAAAAGGTGTTTTTTGTAATTTTTATAGAGATCAATGACAAAATTATGCTGGAGAGGTATCCTTTTGGATGCAAATAGTAATAATAAAAAATCCGGAAGTAATAATACTCCCGGATCTTTTTATTTAATAAGGCTGTTCCTCACAGATGGAAGGAGGAACACATCCGCCTCCGCCTGGATTTCCACCACCTCCTACAGCGATGCATTGTCCCGGATTTCCGTCTTCATACATTTCACAGGCATATCCCCACGCACATTGACAGTCGTCCTGACAATTATAAGAGTTGCCTCCCATATGACAGCCTCCATTTCCGCTTCCTAAAATTTCAGATAAGTCTTTTCTCAAAAGTTTTTTCATTGTTTTCATGATAATTTGGTATTAAATGTTATTGTTTAAAATTGTACATCCTGGTAAATATAATAAAATTGTCTTAATGTGTTGTAAATGAATTTTATGGGGTGCTTTTATATAAAGAAAAGCCACTGAAAAAGTGGCTTTCTTATGATCAATAGAAAAAGAGGTATTAGAAACTGAATTCCTTCTGATACAGCATACGTTCTTTTTGGAAAAGAGGAATGGTTCCTTCATATCGTAAAGGAGCTATTCCAAAACCATAGAACATATCAGCCTGGATTTTACCTTTTACAGAGATCACTCCTTTTCTTTGAGGAACCAATGTTAATCCTAAAGATGAAAGGGCAGAAGCTCTTCCTTTTAACCCAGAGTTGGCAAGAGGAATGGTAAGGAACATTAGTCCTACAGCTCCTTTTGCTTCTAAACCACCTTCAGCAGATAAATTTCCCTCTGCAAGAGTGATGGCGGGTTCTGATTTCTTTTGAAGATTAATATTAATTTCCGGAGTTTTGCTTACTAAAAAGTTAGCATTTCCTTCAAGATCCAAAAGCTTTGCCTGTACTTTTCCTGTAGCCTGTACTCCCAGAAAAGGTCCGGCAGAAAGGGTAGGGCTTAAGATCATTCCTGTAGGTCCCAAAACGATAGGAACGATAGGAATATTCAGATAGTCTGTAGTACTAGCAGTATAGCCCAGGCTTCCTACAATAGTTGCCGTACTCTGAAGTTTGATATCATCCATGATGAGATTAACATAGAAGTTGGACAAATGTCCCCATGAGAATGTGATATTATAATCAATCTTTGGTGTAAATCCTCCTTGTACATTTACGCTGGATGTTCCTGCAGAAGTCAAAGGAAATGAATAAGTTTTATTAAAATTATAACGGTTGAAGGTAATTAGTTTCTGATTTTGAAGGTTTTTAGCTTCGATAGAATGTATTCTTTGATTGATCTGCTCAGAGACCATCCCTTCTACAGGAATGTAATTAACCATTTTTCCATCAATATTAACAGGAGCTTTCCCTGATGGATCATACACTCCGCTTAATGTTCCGCTGTAGATAAACTCTTCAAGTTTTGCACTGGAAGTCTGTACTTTAAACTGGTTATTCAATTTTGAAACAGAACTTACTTTCGAAAGAATAGTGTTTACCTGATCTCCTTCTATTTTAGTCCCTACAATAACAGTTCCTATAGAAATACTGTCAGTTTGTGGAGTCATACGGCTAAATGTAATTTCTCCTTCATTATGAGTAGAAATGGCATTTACCGATTCATCATTCAGAATAATAACATTCTTCTGTAAAGTCAGATTTCCCAAAGTCTTCATAGGGGTAGACTCTGCAGGTTTTTCAATAGGAGAATCCGCCGGATCATCCTGAGAACAAGACGTTAAAAGAAACAAACAGAAAAAAGAAATAAAGAAGGAAAAGTAAAAATTTCTGTTGATTTTAAAGTGGTTGGAGTTCATTTTCATATAAAGTGATTTTAAGGTTTAATCAAAATTAAGTGAATTATTTAAAACTTACAAAAGAATTGTGTTAAATTAATATCAACAACATAATGATCTTCGATTATGTTTTCAGTATATGAAAAATAAAAACCCGCTATCAGAATAGCGGGTTTTGTATATTATTTTTTAAAAGACATTACTAAAGGAATAGTAACATTGGAGGAGACGGGTTTTCCTTTGTCCTCTGCCGGCTTCCATTTGCCTTTCTCTTTAATCCTGTAAAAAGCGGCTTCAATGAATGCGTTTACATCTTCATTGTTTCCTTTTACATTGGGATCAAGAGCATTCCCTTTAGAATCTACAATAAAACTTATTGTTGCTTTGTAAGAATCTGAAGAAAAGTTGAGAAATTCAAGATCTACAGCTTCATATAAAAGCTTTTGAAAAGCAGCTTTACCTTTATCGTATTCAGCTTCCTTACTCACTTTTGTTTTTACAGGAGGATCTGCGGAGATCATTTTCTGATCCTCCAGAGAAGCCTTATCTAAAGCGGTTTTATAAGCCGTTATCTTATCCTCGGTTAAAAGCCATTCCTTCTTGGTTCTTAAATCATTAGGCTTAGGATATTTATTATACAGAGCCGTTTTCTTTCTTTCATAGCGTGAATCTGCTCTCTGAAATTCAGAAACCTGGGCACTGCTGAAAATAAAAGTGAAAATGAATGCTGATGCTAAGACCTTTTTCATGATTTATTAAGCTTTTACAATATTAATAATTACTTCAGTTGCTTTTTCCATACTTTCCAAAGCTACATATTCGTAGGGTCCGTGGAAGTTGATTCCTCCAGCAAAGATATTCGGGCAAGGAAGTCCCATATAAGAAAGCTGAGCACCATCTGTACCTCCTCTGATCGCTTTGATCTTAGGTTCGATACCAGCTTCAGTCATTGCTTTAGCAGCAAGATCTACAATGTGCATTTTACCTTCAAATTGCTGCTTCATGTTTCTGTATTGCTCCTTAATCTCCACTTCAGCAGTTCCTTCACCATGTTTTTGATTAAATTCAGCTACTTTTTCTTCCATGATTTTCTTTCTGGCTTCAAACTTATCTGCATCATGATCACGGATAATGTATTGAAGTTTTGCTTCAGAAATATCAGCGGTAATATCCATTAAGTGATAGAATCCGTCAAAACCTTTTGTTGTTGCAGGCGTTTCGTTAGCAGGAAGCATTTGAGCAAACTCAGCAGCTAAAAGTGCCGCGTTGATCATTTTTCCGTACGCGTAACCAGGGTGAACACTTAATCCGTGGATTTTTACCACCGCTCCGGCAGCGTTAAAGTTTTCATATTCAAGTTCTCCAACTTCTCCTCCATCCATTGTGTAAGCCCATTCTGCACCAAATTTAGCAACATCAAACTTATGAGCACCTCTTCCGATTTCTTCATCGGGAGTAAATCCTATGGCAATTCTTCCATGTTTGATCTCCGGATGAGCGATAAGATATTCTGCAGCTGTTACAATTTCTGCACAGCCTGCTTTATCATCAGCTCCCAGAAGAGTTGTTCCGTCAGTGGTAATTAACGTCTGACCAATATATTTTTTTAAGCTTTCAAATCTTGAAGGAGATAATGTGAATCCTGTTGCCTGGTTCAGAAGAAGATCATTTCCATCATAGTTTTCCCAAACCTGAGGCTTTACATTTTCTCCGCTGAAATCGGGTGAAGTATCATAATGCGAAATAAACCCAATGGTTGGTCTGTCATCGTTTTCCAAGTTAGAAGGAACATAACCCATAATATAACCGTTGCTGTCTATTGAAACATCCTCAAGACCGATGGTCTTCAGTTCTTCAGTAATATAGTTGGCAATATCCCACTGGCGCGGAGTAGAAGGTGTAGCTTCACTTTCTGCATCGCTGGTTGAATATATTTTTACATAGCTAAGAAAACGGTTCAGTAATTTTTCTTTCCACAAAGGGTTGAATTCGATTGTACTCATCAGATATCATAAATTTTAACAAAGTTAGCAAATTTGATGCTGAGAATACGTTATTTGCGATTTAATATCAGGTATTGAAATTATAAATCAGATATAAATATTTGAAAATCAAAATAGTGTTAGCTTTGTATATACAGTGTACCAAGTAGTTTAGTTTTATTATATTTGAGAAAATCAAAAAGTAAAAATGTTTCTTACCGAATGTCCTAGAGATGCCATGCAGGGATGGGGAGAATTTATCCCTACCGATAAAAAAATAGATTATATCAACTCCTTGATGGATGTTGGCTTTGATGTATTGGATTGTCTGAGTTTTGTTTCTCCAAAAGCAATTCCGCAGATGGCTGACTCTGATGAGGTGGCAAAAAATATCGACAAATCACGTTCAAAAACCAAAGTTTCTGCTATTATTGGTAATTACAGAGGTGCCGAAAAAGCATTGAAACATGAGTCTGTAGATATTCTGGGCTTTCCATTTTCTATTTCCGAAACTTTTCAGCACAGAAATACCAATAAAAGCCAGGAAGAAGCTTTTGATGAAATCATTAAAATGCTTGAGCTGGTAAAAAGTGAAGGAAAACAGCTTAATATCTATTTCTCGATGGCTTTTGGAAATCCATATGGAGAAATGTGGAAGTGGGAAGATGTTGACCAATGGGCACAAAAATTCTCCGATATCGGAGTAAAAGATATTTTATTATCAGATACTACCGGAGTGGCAACTCCTGAAACAATTGCTCTTTTGTTTGAAAAAATACCTTCAAAATATCCTGAAATCAACTTCGGGGGACACTTTCATAACCGTTATGAAGATTCCTATTCAAAATTAAAAGCGGCTTACGATCAAGGCTGTCGAAGATTTGACAGTGCCATCAAAGGAATCGGAGGATGTCCAATGGCTAAGGATGATCTTGTAGGAAACATGCCTACGGAACAGGTAATCAATTTTATGAGTGTGGAAAAAGCTGAACATAAGCTGAACCTTTTGAACTTCGAAAGCTCTTATAATAAAGCGAAAGATATTTTTCATTTTTAAGAAGAATGAATTATAAGTTTCACCTATTTAGCAACTTACATGGACCTTTGATGTCCATAGCTAAATTTGTCATTCCGTAGGAATCAAGACTATCTTTTTAATAATGAATTGAGATTCCTACGGAATGACAAAATACGGCTGAACGACCTGTTTCATTAATATCTCCGGATGTAATGAATTGTGACCCGAATCAAATTTAAAATTTAACTCCAAAATCAACAAAATGACACCAATAGTTTCATCATCCGAACTCAAAAATATCCCGGTTGAAAATCTTATTCTTCTTGATGCAAGAACAGGAAAAGATGTAAAGCAGAATTACCTTGAAAAACACATTAAGGGAGCAAGATTCATTGATCTGGATAAAGATCTGGCTGAAATAGGAGAAAATGCAGCTTTTGGAGGGAGACATCCGCTTCCTTCCGTAGAAAAGTTTGCTGAAACGCTTTCTGATCTTGGGATATCAGAAGAGGCTCATATTGTTGTGTATGACGATAAAAATGCTTCAAACGCTGCGGCAAGAGCATGGTGGATGCTTAGATCTTTTGGATTGGAAAAAGTTCAGGTTCTTGATGGCGGAATGCAGGCAGCAGAAAAAGCAGGATTAGAATTTTCTTGCGGAGAAGAGACATTTGATAAAGCAGCTTTAATTAAAAGAAATGATTGGGTACTTCCTGTTTCGAGCCTGGAAGTTGTTGAAAATGAATTGGAAAACGATTCTTCTACAGTTGTTGATGTAAGAGATGCCTATCGTTATAAAGGTGAATCTGAACCTATTGATTTGGTAGCAGGACACATTCCAGGAGCGATCAATATTCCTTTTTCTGAAAATCTTGATGAAAACGGAAGCTTTCTGAGTCCGGAAATCTTAAAAGAAAAATACGGTCAGTTATTACAAAATAAACCTGAGCATCTGATTATTCACTGTGGATCAGGAGTTACTGCCTGTCATACTATTTTAGCTCTGGATTATGCAGGATTTCCCATTCCGGATCTGTATGTAGGCTCATGGAGTGAGTGGAGCAGGAGAGAAGGAAAGGAAATTGCAAAAGACATTTAAAAAACAAAAACCCCGAAAAATTATTTTCGGGGTTTTATATTGTTAAAGGTAATTTTTAAAGCATTCCCAGCTCAAACTTTGCCTCTTCGCTCATCATATCCTTATTCCAGCTTGGTTCGAAAGTAAGCTCTAAATCTACACTTTTTACGTTCTCTACTTCAGCTACTTTATCTTTTACTTCCTGAGGAAGTGTTTCTGCTACAGGGCAGTTGGGAGTAGTAAGTGTCATTATAATTTTTACGTCAGCATCATCGGAGATCTGGACATCGTAAATCAGCCCTAATTCGTAGATATCTACCGGAATTTCAGGGTCATATACGGTTTTTAATACACCAATGATTTCCTCACCAATGTCAGCAATTTGATCGTCTGTAAATTTCATTTTTTAATCTAGATTGATATTCCTTTTCAACAAATCTTCCTGACGCATACGCCGGAAAATATTTGCCAAAGTTAAGACATCTTTTTCACAATAGTCAACAATTCTCTGCAAGTCTTTTTCTATGTAGTAAATTGATGAAACCATTGAGCCGTCAA
>CBFQYI010000130.1:0-10347 GCA_965720825.1 uncultured Chryseobacterium sp.
TCCGGCTGGATAATAAATTTCCCATTCTGATTGACATACCCGAACTGATCCCCTTTTTTCTTAGGAATCAAAACAGGAAGATCTTTGTTGATCACCACCAGATCAGCATTAGTTTTATTAGCTGCAGATGCTTTTTTAACTGTGCTTTTCGTTCCTTTCTTCACGGGAACTTTCTTCACAGATTGGGTCTGCGAGAAAACGAAAATCGATATAAAAACACATAAAACATTCAGGATATTTTTCATATTCTCCATTTGTTTACAAAAATACGACCAAAAATAGATATTATAAAATTCATATTTATAAAGAATCTAAATAATTTCATTCTTATAAAATAGTAAAATTTCGTAATTTTGGGAACATTTTGAATTGTTTGATAATTTTAAAAAACTTTTGAAAAAGTGTAGATTATGCTGACTTTATTCGGTTAATGTTGCATCAAAATGCGAGAACTCAAAATGTCATTAATTGTATTTATACACACCGGTAAAGAAAAAGCAGGCCTACCTTTAATTTTGAAAGACCTTCTATTATGAGTATTTATAAGGATTACATCAAAGAGATTGAAGAAAGAAAAACCCAAGGGCTTCATCCAAAGCCAATTGATGGGGCTGAATTACTAAGCGAAATCATTACACAAATTAAAGATTCAGGTAATGCTGACCGATCAGATTCTCTTAAATTTTTCATTTATAACACACTACCCGGAACGACAAGTGCAGCGGGAGTGAAAGCAAAATTTTTAAAAGAAATTATTCTAGGTGAATCCGTAGTAGAAGAAATTTCCCCTGCATATGCCTTTGAATTGTTATCTCACATGAAAGGCGGCCCTTCTATTGAAGTATTACTGGATCTAGCTCTAGGTAACGATCCTGCAACGGCTCAAGAAGCAGCCAACGTTCTTAAAACTCAGGTTTTCCTTTATGAAGCGGATACAAACCGTCTGAAAGAAGCATTCAACAGCGGAAACGAAATTGCAAAAGAAATTCTTGAAAGCTACGCAAAAGCTGAATTCTTCACTAAACTTCCAGAAGTTGCAGAAGAAATTAAAGTAGTAACATTTATCGCTGGTGAAGGAGACATCTCTACAGATTTACTTTCTCCGGGTAACCAGGCGCACTCAAGATCAGACCGTGAACTTCATGGTAAATGTATGATCACTCCTCAGGCTCAGGAAGAAATCAAAGCTTTACAGGCACAACATCCTGACGCAAGTGTGATGCTTATCGCTGAAAAAGGAACAATGGGTGTAGGTTCATCAAGAATGTCCGGAGTAAATAACGTTGCTCTTTGGACAGGAAAACAGGCAAGCCCATATGTACCATTCGTAAATATTGCTCCTATCGTAGGGGGAACCAACGGGATTTCTCCGATCTTCCTTACCACAGTAGACGTTACCGGAGGTATTGGTATCGACCTTAAAAACTGGGTGAAGAAAGTTGACGAAAACGGAAACCCTGTTCGTAACGAAAATGGAGACATCGTTCTTGAAGAAGCTTATTCAGTAGCAACAGGAACTGTTTTAACAATCAATACAAAAGAAAAGAAATTATATAACGGCGATCAGGAATTGATCGACCTTACCAAATCTTTCACTCCTCAAAAGATGGAATTCATCAAAGCAGGAGGATCATATGCCATCGTATTCGGTAAGAAGTTACAGACATTTGCAGCTCAGCTTTTAGGAGTTGAGGCTCCGGTTGTTTTTGCTCCGTCAAAAGAAATCTCTCATGAAGGACAAGGACTTACAGCTGTAGAAAAGATTTTCAACAGAAATGCTGTAGGAACTACACCTGGAAAAGTTTTACACGCAGGTTCAGACGTTCGTGTACAGGTAAATATCGTTGGATCTCAGGATACGACAGGTCTTATGACTTCTCAGGAGCTTGAATCTATGGCAGCAACTGTGATTTCTCCAATTGTTGACGGTGCTTACCAGTCAGGATGTCACACTGCTTCCGTTTGGGATAAAAAAGCTCAGGCTAACATTCCAAAGCTAATGAAGTTCATGAACGAGTTCGGTTTGATCACAGCCCGTGACCCGAAAGGTGAATATCACGCAATGACTGACGTTATCCACAAAGTTCTTAACGACATCACTGTAGACGAATGGGCCATCATCATCGGTGGTGACTCTCACACAAGAATGTCTAAAGGGGTAGCTTTCGGAGCTGACTCAGGAACTGTGGCTCTTGCATTAGCTACCGGTGAAGCATCTATGCCAATTCCTGAATCTGTAAAAGTAACCTTCAAAGGAAACATGAAAGAACACATGGATTTCCGTGATGTGGTTCATGCTACACAGGCTCAGATGTTGAAGCAGTTTGGAGGAGAAAACGTATTCCAGGGTAGAATCATTGAGGTTCACATCGGAACACTTCCTGCTGACCAGGCATTTACATTTACAGACTGGACTGCTGAGATGAAGGCAAAAGCTTCTATCAACATTTCTGAAGATAATACTTTGATTGAATCACTGGAAATTGCAAAAGGCAGAATCCAGATCATGATCGATAAGGGTATGGATAACCACAATAAAGTTCTTCAGGGATTAATTGACAAAGCAAACAAGAGAATCGAAGAAATCAGATCAGGGGAAAAACCTGCTTTGACTCCGGATTCAAATGCTAAATATTATGCTGAAGTAGTTGTAGATCTTGACGTAATCGTTGAGCCAATGATTGCTGACCCGGATGTAAACAATGACGATGTTTCCAAGAGATATACTCACGATACCATCAGAGATCTTTCTTACTATGGTGGTGAGAAAAAAGTAGACCTTGGTTTCGTAGGATCTTGTATGGTTCACAAAGGAGACCTTAAGATTGTTTCTCAAATGCTTAGAAACATTGAAAAGCAAAAAGGTAAGGTAGAATTTAGCGCTCCTCTTGTAGTAGCAGCTCCTACTTACAACATCATTGATGAGCTAAAGGCAGAAGGAGACTGGGAATTATTAGAAAAATATTCAGCTTTTGAATTTGATGATAACGCTCCAAAAGGAGAAGCTCGTGTTGAATACAAAAACGTAATGTACCTTGAGCGTCCTGGATGTAACCTTTGTATGGGTAACCAGGAAAAAGCAGCGAAAGGAGATACCGTTTTAGCGACTTCTACCCGTCTTTTCCAGGGAAGAGTAGTGGAAGATTCTGAACGTAAAAAAGGAGAATCTCTATTGGCTTCAACTCCTGTTGTTGTTCTTTCTGCAATAATCGGAAGAATCCCAAGCATTGATGAATATAAAGCTGCTGTTGAGGGAATTGACCTTACTACTTTTGTTCCTTCTATTAAAGAATTAACAAGTACAAGCGCTCACTAAGAGATTAATAAATACGTCGCAAGACTATTTTAAATAGTATATAATTGGAAGATTTTGATCCTTAAGGATTTAAAATCTTCCAATTTTTTGTTTAGAACGTTTCTATTTTAAGATAGTTACGTTTTTTTTTCGATAAAATCAGGGAAATAAATTCTAATTTTTCTTAAATTGAAAGTTATAAAATCTATTGATTTTGAGATCAAAAACATCCCTGTTTATGGATTAGAGGAACGTTTTTTGATATATAAGAAAGTGATTTTTCTTTTTCAGCCAATAGAAAAAGAAGCCTTAACGGAAAAAGAACAAAATTAAAATACGATATGACTTTTGATATTGATATGATCAAAAAAGTGTACGAGCGTTACCCGGAAAGAATTGCTGCGGCAAGACAAATCGTGGGAAAACCTCTTACCCTTTCAGAAAAAATTCTTTACACCCATCTTTGGGAAGGAAATGCTACGCAAGCCTATGAAAGAGGAAACTCTTATGTAGACTTTGCACCAGACAGAGTAGCCATGCAGGATGCCACTGCACAGATGGCTCTTTTACAATTCATGCAGGCAGGAAAAACTAAAGTAGCTGTTCCTTCCACTGCTCACGCGGATCACCTGATTCAGGCGAAAGTAGGTGCTGACAAAGATTTACAGGAAGGGATCAACAAAAACTCTGAGGTATTCAATTTCCTGAGTTCTGTATGTGATAAATATGGAATCGGATTCTGGAAACCGGGAGCTGGTATCATTCACCAGGTTGTTTTGGAAAATTATGCCTTCCCTGGAGGAATGATGATTGGTACTGATTCTCACACGGTAAATGCTGGAGGACTGGGCATGGTAGCAATTGGTGTAGGAGGTGCTGATGCAGTAGATGTAATGGCAGGAATGGCTTGGGAGCTTAAAATGCCTAAACTTATCGGAGTAAAATTAACCGGTAAAATGAATGGATGGACTTCTGCAAAAGATGTTATCTTAAAAGTAGCAGGAATCCTTACCGTAAAAGGAGGTACAGGATGCATCGTAGAATATTTCGGTGAAGGTGCTGAATCTCTATCTGCAACTGGTAAAGGTACGATCTGTAACATGGGTGCTGAAATTGGAGCTACAACGTCTACTTTCGGGTATGATGATTCTATGAGAAGATATCTTTCCGCTACAGGAAGACAGGATGTTGTAGATGCCGCTGATAAAATCGCTGAGCACTTAACAGGTGATGCTGAAGTATATGCTAATCCTGAACAATATTTCGATCAATTAATAGAAATCAACCTTTCTGAACTTACTCCTCACTTAAACGGACCGTTCACTCCGGACTTGGCGACTCCTGTTGCTGAATTCAGAGCTAAAGCTGAAGCTAACGGATGGCCTTTAGAAGTTGAATGGGCGCTTATCGGTTCTTGTACCAACTCTTCTTATGAAGATTTATCAAGAGCAGCTTCCATTGTAGAAGATGCTGTATCAAAAGGGGTAAAACCTAAAGCGATCTTAGGGATCAACCCTGGTTCTGAGCAGGTGAAATTCACAGCAGAAAGAGACGGTTTCTTAGATTCTTTCAGAAAATTTGAAAATGCAAGAATCTTTACTAATGCTTGTGGACCATGTATCGGACAATGGGACAGAGAAGGGGCAGAAAAAGGAGAGAAAAACTCTATTATCCACTATTTCAACAGAAACTTCGCGAAAAGAGCAGATGGTAACCCTAATACCCACGCATTCGTAGCTTCTCCGGAAATGGTAGCTGCTGTAGCAATCTCTGGTAGACTGGACTTTAACCCGATTACTGATACTTTAACTAACGAAGCTGGCGAACAGGTAAAACTTAACGAGCCTAGAGGCTTCGAGCTTCCTTCAAAAGGATTTGCTGTAGATGATAACGGATATCAGGCTCCATCAGAAGATGGTTCAAGCGTTGTTGTTAACGTAAGCCCAACTTCAGACAGACTTCAGTTATTGGAAGAATTCCCTGCATGGGATGGTAAAAACATTACCGGAGCAAGAGTATTGATCAAAGCGTTCGGAAAATGTACTACTGACCACATTTCAATGGCTGGACCATGGTTGAAATACAGAGGTCACCTTGACAATATTTCAAACAATATGTTGATTGGAGCGGTGAATGCTTACAACATGGAAACCAATAAAGTTAAAAACGAATTAACCGGTGAATACGGTGAAGTTCCGGCTGTACAAAGAGCTTATAAAGCTGCTGGTATTCCAACAATTGTTGTAGGAGACCAGAACTATGGCGAAGGTTCTTCAAGAGAACACGCTGCCATGGAACCAAGACATCTTGGTGTGAAAGCTGTATTGGTAAAATCATTTGCAAGAATCCATGAAACGAACCTTAAGAAACAAGGTATGCTTGGAATTACTTTCGCTAATGAGGCAGATTATGACAAGATCCTGGAAGATGATGTTGTTAATTTCTTAGATCTTGATCAATTCGCTCCAGGAAAACAACTGACTTTGGAATTCATTCATACTGACGGAACCAAAGATATCATTATGGCCAACCATACTTACAACGATCAGCAAATTGATTGGTTTAAGGCCGGTTCAGCGCTAAACCTGATCAAACAACAGGAAAAATAAGATTAATTGTTAGATTAATTAATAGAAAGGCGGCTTCAACTGAAGTCGTCTTTTTTTATTTCAACTTACTTGATCTGAACTTGGTAAATATTCTAAACCTTACAGGTTTTAGAAACCTGTCTCAAATGAATATCACGATATTTCATCACTTTAATCTATCCAAAAGACCTGCTCTATAACTTTCTCCAATAGGAATCTCGTATTCAGGAAGAATCACTTTTTTCGCTCCAATACTTTTGACTTTATCCAGGTTGACGATGAAAGATTTATGAATCCGAACAAATGTTGCAGGAAGCTGGTTTTCCATTGATTTAAGAGTATCCAGAACGATAAACTCATCATTTTCCGTCCGGATATTGACATAATCTTTTATACTTTCAATATAAAGAATCTCCTGAAAGCCGATACGATGCCTCTGCCCGGAAGATTTTACAAAGAAATGGGTATTTTCTTCCTGTGGAAAAGAAAATCGCTCCTGAGCCTTTAATACACTCTTTTGAAATCTTTCAAGTGAAATAGGCTTCAGCAGGTAATCCACTACATTATGCTCATATCCTTCCAAGGCATACTCTGAATAAGCCGTTGTCAGAATATACTTTTGATCAGCTCCTACAATCTTCATAAAATTGATTCCTGTAAGCTCAGGCATCTGAATATCAAGAAAGATGAGGTCGGAATCATTTTTTTGCAGATACTCCAAGGCCAGAATAGGATTCTCTGTTGAAAATACCAATTCAAGAAAGGGAATCTTCTCTACATAATGTTCCAGAAGAGAGATGGCCAGCGGCTCATCATCCACAATGATGCATTTTATCTTATTCATCCCTTAAATGAATTTTTAAGTCTACAATAAATTCCGTCTCCGAATCTTTGATCTCAAGCTGGTGTTTAGGATACAATATTTCCAGTCTTTTTTTCACATTCTGAATTCCTATTCCAGAAACGGCGTCTTTCATTTTCTGTGTTTTAAAATTTAAAAGATAAAAATGCAGCACCTTATCATGATCTGAAATTTTCATATTAAAACCTTTATCACGGAAATCACCATGTTTGAAGGCATTCTCAACAAAAGGAACCAACAGCATGGGTGAGATTTTCAATTGAGGATATTGAATATCTTTTTCTATCAACAATAGTTCAGGATTTCTGATTCTAAGTTTCTCAAGTGCAATCAGGCTATCAATATATCCAATCTCTTTATTCAAAGAAATGGAGTCTTTTTCAAGATCTTTGGTGCTGTATCTCAGCAATTGCCCAAGTTCTTCAATGGCAGGAAGTGCTTTATCTGACTTTTGATACACCAAAGAGTAAATATTATTTAATGAATTAAAAATAAAATGAGGATTGATCTGAGTCTTCAGTGCCTGTAGTTCGGCCTGTTTCTTTTCAATTAAAAGTTGTTTTTTATCATTTTCTGCGACTCCGTATTTCTCCACGATCCACAAAATTCCGGAAATGAAAACCGTCAGTGAAGCATTGTAGATATTGTCTGTTAAATAATACAAAAGTCCGGTATCTTTATTATAATTTCTGAATCCAAGGGTAACAGGAAGCAGCACTTCTTCTATTCCATACCGAATGACACCAAAGCTTAATATAGAGATTAAAAAAACTAAAACTGCAGAATAAAGTTTCTCAAGATTTAATACTTTCGGAATAATAACAAGATACAAAAGATAAAAAGTAGAGATTTCAGTAATAAAATAGGTAAAGTTCAGCACATACGTTTCAAATCCCCTTCGCTCAGGGAAAAAGAAATAAGGCGTAATATTGTTCCCTATAAAATTGAAACACCAATAAAAAATCTGAAGCCAGATAATTTGCTTTTTATTCATATTCAAATATAAATCACTGTAGCGATACTCCATCTACTCTTTTCGATAAAAACCTGTTTTTTTCCGATGAAACTTTTTTGACACGCATAATGTTGCCCTTCATCTAAATGCTATTTCCATTCAAAAGCCCTTCCCATACTTTTGTGAGAGAAATTTAACACAATCTGTATTTAATCTGTTATTAATATCCCATGAAAAAACATATTTTATTTATAGCTACCCTTGCTTTTTCTTTTGTGGCAGCACAAACCAAAGACACCGCCAATGTCAATAAAATTGAAGCAGTAACGGTGAATAATAAAAAAGTTCTGGTAGAGCGTAAAGTAGACCGTCTTGTTTACAATGTTCAAAACTCTATGCTTTCACAGGGAAGCTCAGGGACTGAGGTTCTGGCGGGAACTCCTTTATTGCAGGTGGATGAAAACAAAGGACTTCTTTCTATTGCCGGAAAGAATGGGGTTTCTGTAATGGTGAATGACCGGATGCTGAATCTTTCCGGATCAGAACTGATGAATTATCTGAGAAATATTCGTTCTGAAAATATTTTGAAAATAGAAGTGATTACGACTCCACCTGCTAAATATGAAGCTCAGGGAAACAGCGGAATTATTAATATCATCCTCAAAAAGAATCAGAATCTTGGATGGAGCGGCTATCTGACGACCAATTATACACAAAAAACATATGCCGGCTTCAGCAGTGTGGCAGGAGTAAATTATCAGAATGAAAAAATAAAAGCATTCGTAAAAGTAACGGGCTATGACGGAGATAAAAGATCGGTAGAAAAATATAATATTATCGGCCAAAATTCTTCTGTCAGCAAGGATGATAGAAGAGATATGAATGACGGACTTGGGCTGAATGCCAATTTCGAGTATTCTCTTTCTAAAAATTCCAATATAGGATTGGTATACGACATTACAAAAGGACATACCAATATGGATATCAATTCAACACAAAATTACTTTACTGGTAATACCCCTACTTTACAGACAGATACAGACTCAAAGCACCGTTCTTCTTTTACATCTCAAATGCTGAATTTGTATTTTGATCAGAAGCTCGGGGAACATAAACTAAGTTTCGGAACCAATTATTATGGAAATTTGCCCGACACGGAGGTGAATTTCACAACGAAAGATCTTGTTACCCATTCAATGCAGATTGTAAAGAATCTTTCCTCCGTAGATTATAAAATTTACTCGGGGCAGGCAGATTTAAGTTTAAATTTCAAGAAAATTCAGCTGGAAACGGGTGCGAAATACAACCAGTTTTCTAATAATTCAG
The DNA here is from genome assembly GCA_965720825.1 of uncultured Chryseobacterium sp. Taxonomy (GTDB): domain Bacteria; phylum Bacteroidota; class Bacteroidia; order Flavobacteriales; family Weeksellaceae; genus Chryseobacterium. The sequence continues at coordinate 9,027 of CBFQYI010000130.1, forward strand.
ATATCGGATATTTTAATTTCACCAATGGGAATTATATCATAGATCCTGCAAAGAGTAATCTTTTTGATTATCATGAAAAGAATTATGCAGGTTATGTCAGTGTCAGTAAGGACCTTGGTGAAAAATGGTCTGTAAAAGCAGGACTTCGTTATGAGTATTCACAAACCAGCGGTTTCTCTCTTACCACACAGACTAAATCTGAGAATAATTACGGAAAGTTTTTCCCGACAGCTTATGTAGCTTATAAAGCCAGTGAGGCTAATCAGTTCAGCATTAATTATTCCAGAAGAATCAACCGTCCTTATTTCCGGGCTTTAGACCCGTTCCGATGGTATTCTAATCCTAATACGTATTATACCGGAAATCCAAGTCTGCAACCCTCTTTTAATCATAATATCGAATTCAATTATATTTTTAAAAATAAATGGTCTGCCAATGTTTACTATCAAAGAACAACGAATAATTTTGACCAAATCTCATTTCTGAACGGAATTAACCTTGTCAGTACCTATGAAAATTATTACAATCAGAACGTTTACGGCATCAATTTCAATTATACAGATACGTTTTTCAAAATCTGGGAAAGTAATATCTCAACTTCGTTTAGCTTTAATGAAACTCAGATTACAAGATTCAATCTGGTTCCTAAAAACGGACAGTCATTTTATTATTCTTTGAACAATACGTTCCAGCTGAATAAGGCAAAAACATTCATGTTATTCGTCAACTACTGGAATAATCTGCCTTCCCGTGACGGATATTTTTCTGTGAAGAGTATGGCAAGCCTTGATGCGGGAGTGAAGATGAGCTTTGCTGCAAAGGCACTTCAGGTCAATCTTTCGGTGAGTGATATTTTCAGGCAGTCCGGCTTTAAAGCAGATATGTATTTTACTGATAATACACAGTCATTCAACAACTATTGGGATGCCAGAAGGCTGACACTCAGCATCACGTATAATTTTGGAAATCAAAAGATAAAGTCAAACAGCAGAACTGTGAATTTCGAAGAAAAAAACCGGGCACAATAATTTAATCCAACTATTTTCATAACAGCCGTCACAGATCTTTTTTGATAGCTGAAAACAGCCATAAAGAGAGATTGGAAACAGCTTATCACTTCTTCACTGGAAAAAGGTTTTAATCATTTTTTTTCTTTCAAATAATTAAAGTTTTTGTGACGACTGTAACAAAATTTATTTTTCATCGTCTAACCGGATATCAGTAAAACATTATGAAAAAAACTATACTCGCGTTATCACTGGTAAGTTCTATACTGGTTTTCTCACAGGAAAAGAATAATACTGCTGCTAAAGAAAAACAA
>CBFQYI010000131.1:0-10267 GCA_965720825.1 uncultured Chryseobacterium sp.
CCAGATAGCCATCTCCTGGAAGTGTGTCATGATAAGGTTCGAATCTTTACCAGCGCTAACCATAGCTGTAGCGTCTGTTGCGGCGTTATTAACGTATACGTTAGCAACCATTCTTGTAAACGGTAGTTCAATACCTGAAGTAGACCATTTCTTGCCGTCAATTACAGTCCCATTTCTGAAATCCCAAGGGAAATTCTCTATGATACCCATAGCTCCATCTCTCACAGCAAATCCGTTGAAAACTGCACTGTTTGGAAGTATAGTTCCGGTTTCATACAACCTTTCCATTGTAGGAAAATTAAGGGCCTGTAGGTTTTTCTGGTTAGCCATTCCGTATTTAGCTAATTCTGACTTTTGCACAGCTAATCCACCTCTAGATGTAACATAGTTGTAACCCCCTCCTACTTCGTTAGCTCCCATAAGAGTATCAATATTGAAGAACATTGTCTCCTTTTGGGCTGCCTTGCTTACTTCTAGAGTATCAGTAGTAGTGTTGAAGTTGAATGCCCCATCTCCTGGACTTACTTGTGTAGTGTAATCAAGTTTTTGCGTCTTTCTCGCTTCCAAATTGGTTACAAGAATAGATTCAACTCTCTTCCCCATTTCATAGCTGATGTTTTTCATTTTTTCTCTAAGAGCAAAATCAGCATCTACAGTATTGTTACCGTATAATGCCGGATGATGTCTAAATCCTGAAAAAACATCATAAGCAACAAATGAGTATTCATCAGACACTTCTTGGTTCGCTGGAATAACAAACCCCGGAGTCGATGTAACTTCAATTTGCTGATCTTTAATTACTGGAATCTTAACATTTCTTAAAGAAGAAGATTCGCTTAATCTTTGTCTCGCAGTTGGCGAGATGTAATCTGTAAATTGTGTGCTGTCCTTAACAAGATCTAAAACGCCAAGTTGCGCAAAACGCTTCTCATTAGTCGAATTGACGTCTTGATAATCCAGCCACATTGTAGCATCTAAATTCATTTTTTTTTGTTTTAATTACTATTTAATACGTTTTGCGGTCTTTCGCGTCTAACTTTCTTTTATTTTCTTATTTAGTTCTCCGAATCGTCTAGCATATTCCGGAGACGTAACGGTTAACCCTTCTTTAGCTAATTGAGCCTCAATAAATGCTGCTCTTTTAGCGGTATCTTTTTTTGCTTCCTCAGGTACGTCTTCATTAAGCCCTTCGATTTTAAATGATTTTGAACCTATACCCGGCACGACTCTTTCTCCCGTGATACTTTTCAATTCAGAATCACTATTGACTAGGTCTGAAAGCTTTACATTTTTATAATGGTTTTCTTTGTCTACAGCGACATACTCACCATCTACCAACTCAATTTTGTACTTATCCTGGACTCTTTTTTGGAAATCTTCCCATTTCGCTTTTACTTCGTATTGATTGGCTTCTTTAGAGAAGGATGGCTTAACATTTCCAAAGGCTGCCATAACCTTAAATTCAGACAACTCTCTCGATGCTGACTCGTATTTAGAAGCCTTTTCTGTTAACTCTTCATAATTAGCCAATTGTTTTTGAGCCGCATCAAGCTTCTGTTTTGCTATTTCTAGTTCAGCTTTCGTTGCGTCATCTCCCTTAAACTCTTTAATCTTTTGCTGATATTCAGATTTTAAATTCTCAATTTCATAGGCCTTACTTTCTAAAGCAGTTGACGATATTCTCGCAACGTAATCACCGAACTTTTCGCCTTGTTGACGTTCTACTTTAACGCCTGTTTTTTCTTGAAGATAATTAGCGGCACCAGAGAGAATTCCCTCCGCGTTATCATTAGCTTTTTTATCCCACTCTTTTTTCTGATCTGAAAAATAGTCCGTAAGTTTTGGGGTTAATGCTGATACTTGCTCAGGTGTTAAACCTGTATCTTTAATGACTTCTTCTGATAATATTTCCATAATCTTTTATGAATTAAAATGTTTTACTTTTGATCTTCCTCTTTCGGTTCTGGTGATTCTGTTGTTTTTTTTCTTCCAACCGACAATCCTGGTTTATGTTCTTTTGGCTCTGGTTGATTCTGTAATAATGACTCTAGTTTTTCTTCCAGATCTTTAATTCTTTTTTGCTCAGGCGTTAGATCCTTTTCAGGAACTTCCAGATACTTTTTAATATCGTTTTCGTACTCTGAAATATCTTCAATCTCTTTGTATCTATTTGTAGATTCTACAGACTCTTTGTCATTCGTTTCATCCAGGCTGTAGACTTTTTCTACCTTAACCATAGACACGCCGTTAGCAATTAGATGCTTCATAAAGTTCATGTACTCCAATGTATCATATTGAATAGAAACACCTTCATTCCTTGTCACTACATTTCCCTTAGAGTCATACATCTGCTTACAATAGTATATCCTAAGCTTTAATTGTACTCTCATTTTCAATTTTATTTTTGATTAAATTATTTATTCGGATTATCTTTTCGCTATCCTTCATTTCTCCCAATCCTTCGTAGAATTCTTCTATCTGCCCGTACTCTGCTTCAAAAAGCGAAATCCAGTAATCAAATCTTGTTTGAAATTCAAATGTTACAGGATCAATATCTCTTTTCATTGCAGTATCGAAATCTTTATCGGAAGTGTAAGGAATCAGTGTATAGAGAATAACATCTCTCTTTGCCTGCTGCAGATTATGTTTATTTCTGTTTTGAGAAATTCTTTTGAGAATCTTTCTGCGCTCAATAGCATTCGGTGCTTTATTGAATGAATTAAAAAGATCATCTAGAGTTTCAATAAAAAAATCAGTTCCAAAAAAAACTTCAACAGTTACATTATCCTTACCATGTAATAAGGCTAATGTTTTAAAGTCAGAAAGCTGCTTAATTCTGCTTAATTCGTTCGATAGCCATCTTAACCTGTCTTCTTTTCCGTTGTAGCCTTTTTCTACTTGTAATTCATTTTTGGCGGCTTCATTTTGCTCTTTGTAATCTCCAATTAAAGACGAATTGATTCTATTTTCAATATCCTTTATTCTGTCGTCTATATAAGTCAGAGCCTCGATTGGCATGTAATGGAATTGGAAGTAGTTTTGTACTACATCCATATTTATGTTTCCGTCAGCATCTGAAGGTGGTGTAACTTTTATGATCGTACCAGCTTGTAGTTGACTTTCGGACGAAGGAACCGGATAAATATCTTTATCTGAATTTGAGCCAAGTATAGTTGGCGACATTGGCTCTTTTGACAATCCTTTCTTCAGTTCGCCTGCGACTTTCGTTTCTTTAGAGTTTAATTGTACCGCTACAGGTATAGCCCCGTTAGGCTCAGTCATCCTTTGAAGCGTCTTTAAAAAAACATATTCTTCAAGATCAGCAATGACATATGAGAAAATCGACTTCTTAACCACATTATTAGTAGTGAACATGTTTTCACTTGAAATCCAATCTGCTGGACATTCGCCAAGATCATGCACACTCTGACTGACTAAGTTAAAATCTCTATCAAAGAATAAATACTGCTCTTTATCCAGATATGTGTATCCGTATATTTTCCCATTTTCGGTATCTAAATAAGAGTTATAGGCGATCTTATTGATCTTTTCCTTATCACAGTCAACCGAAACTATTGAAGTAATGGGAATCAGTTCTCGGTATTCGTCATCCGTTCTGCTAACATCCTGGGCAACTATAGCGTTGTGATTAAAAAGGATCGCATTGAATAACTCTTCATCAAATTCTTTAGAATTGAGATCTGAGTGGCATGTTTCTACCTTACCCCGTAATGTATATTTGAAAATAGAGTCTTCCGCATGAAAAACTCTTCTTAATTTTGGCTTCACATCCTCGTTAACAATCTTTGCTGATGGTAGTGGATGCCTTAAGTATTTGTAGAAAGAAAGGAAATTATCAGTCTTGAAAACGGATTTTACCCAATTTAGAAATTTATTATCAGTTGCGTAATTTCTATTAGCCCATGCCGTAAGATACTCTATTGTTATCTCTGATTGTAGTTCCGATTGTACCAAATAAGAAATATCCTTATGCTGTTGTTTAGCCTTAAGGAGATTGTCGTGGTTTACTTTCTTTTTTATGAACTCAACAGGGCTCAATGCAATGTGTTTTAATTAAATACACTACAAACTTACCCCTGCTGTAATTATGACTTGATGAGTGTGTATAAATAAAAAAAACAGCCTGTTAAGACTGTTCTGATTTATGTGTATGCAAGAAATAGGGATGATGCTTTATTTCAAACTTTGGAATAACCATTTCATCACCATGAGAATCAATGATCTTTTCCGGCTCTTTGCTCCTTACATTTTCGTATGCTAATGCAAGCTGCTCAAATGCTTTTTTAAATTTATTAACTGCTTTTGTAAGAGGTCCTAAAGATATACCCATTCTCATTCTTATAGTAATTTTTGGATAAACTTTAGACTGGATAATCTTAACTCTTTTGCTGATTCGCTTCTTATTGCTCATAATCTATCACTTTATTTTTCTGACGTTTGGTATCTCTGTATTTTTCTGATCTACACAGTCCGCAACTACAAGGTACACTGTGAGACTTTAATACCGTGTTCTGATCACCCGGTTTTAATCCGTACATCTTAATTCGCTTTTTGTATTTAAGCATTGTAAGCTCGTTTCTACGGCCTTTATTGTTCATGATTTAGGATTTAATTTTACTTCAACTTGAACAGATGGATTGTTGAAACCATAGTCAACGCTCATTCTCTTGATCAAACCTTCTCTTACTCTTGATTGCATCAAATAAAGTGCAGCATCAAATAAATGGCTTTGTATTGGTGCTGCTTCCTGAATTGATACTATCTCATTATCACAGCAATCTAACTTAATTTTAGACAGATCTATGTCGCTACAGTAGTTTATCTTATTTTTCATAGCATATGTATTTAATTCATTTGTTCTTTAGCAGCTTTCATAAGCTCAGTTATTTCCACATGAAACTTGGTGAACTTTGCAAAATCAGAAGGTTCAATTGGATTTGCTTTCTTCTGGATCTTATACACCGGAAGACCTTCATTCTTTTTAAACAGCATACTTAGTATTTCCACATACGCAGTTATATCTTCAATAAGCTGATCATTACACTTTCCTTGAGCGTGTAAGATATTAAAGAATCCAACTATCTCTGTAGCTTTGATTCTGTTTTCTTTCTTTATCAATCCATGGATTAATTTTGCTTCTGTGTTTGTCATATTCAAATTTATTAATTTCTTTCCGATTCAACAGTATAAGATTGATTCCATGCCATATGTCCGTATCTTACCGCGTCCCAGAAGTGATTGAACTTGTCGATAGGTTCATTTATTAGTATGCCGTTAATTTCTTTCCATTTATAATTTTCAGCTTCTTTTTTAATCTTATTATAAAGTGCATTTTTAACAATACATATTTTTTTCTTTTTCATTGAAAGAACCCAATATGTTATTGATTTGTTTTTTGAAACTTTCATTGCATTCCATCCTAGTTCCTTCAGATCGCGTACCATTTGAATTGTTCCGTGGTTTTCTGATACCCTTCTATCTGAAGAGTCGCAAACGATTGCAGCTTCCTTATCTAGTTCTAATAAATCCAAAGCAGAAGATAATTTATCTGCGGTCTCTATAGGCTCATAAATAAGTGGCTCTGCATAAATACAATCTTCCGTCTCAATAAATTTTGCAAAAGCATTTGGATCTGAGGTAAACCCGAAGTCATTAACTCCAATGTACCCTAAATAATCCGGGAATTCATCTATCCATACTATATTGTCAAATATAACACCTTGCATAGCACCACGTAATCCAAGGCCATAAACTTTCCACATGAACTCATTTGCAGTACCTTCTTTGACATTAATTGGATGTGGCGGAGGCTGATTTTTTTCTGTCACAGGTAATCCATTGTAATGCACCCCATCCACAGTTACTTTATAACTGCCAGGAAGCCAAGGTTCATATCCTAATATTTCTTTTAACTCATTAGGTGATATATATGGATTATCTAGGAAAGTTGTTCGTAAAAATATTACATCTGATCTGTGCAGAACATTATCAAAAACCCAGTGATCAGTAAACGAAGGGTTATAATCCATCCACCAGAACTTACGACAACGCATTTTAACCTGATCAAATATTGATTTACTAATCATCATTGCTTCGTTGAAGAACGCATAATCACATCCTCCCCCGTGTTTTCCATCTCCAAGCAAATTAATTATTGATTTTCCTATACGAAAGCTTGGAACCTCCCTTGCATTATGAAATGGATTTGGCAAGTTATAATCATCAAGTCTTCTCTTGAAATCTTCGTAAACCGTTGTTTTGAATTCATTATATGTTTCTCTGTAAATATTAATCGTACAGCCCTCTTTCTTATGTTTGATGGTAGATAGGTAAATAATTATATCTACACCTGACCATGTTTTTCCGGATCTTGAACTACCTTCAAGGGCTGCACCAGCATATCCTGAAATTAAGGCTGGCTTGCCGTCAATAAATCCCCATTGCTGATCATTAATAGCCTCATAAAGCACCTTGTAGTTTGGATTAGTATTATCATCTATGGTGGTCAATTTATTATATAGACAATCGACTTCCCTTTCATGGAGAAGCCTTTCTAATAACAATATTTCAGAATCACTTAATGACATTACTTATTTGCTTTTTCCAGCAATTCTTTTATTTTCTGCTCCCTTTCTTCAGGTGTTAAAATCAAATCACGGTTTTCAACTTCTTTTTTATCAACCAATCCTAAATCGCGGGCAATAATATTCGGATTTAAGAACCCAGAAGCCGCTCCTGTGAATTTTTGATTGTAGATCGTTTCTTCTATACGCGTAATGACTGACATAAAATCTTTTTTGCTTTTCCTTTCTGAATTTTTAAATTCTCGGAAATAGGACGTTGAACAATCTAAGTATAAACATAATCCATGCAGAGTATATGGCCTCATTTTGGGAAGCTCAACCCTATCAGCATCTTTCCCTTTAAAGTCTATTTCAATCAGTGGATTATTATCGCACCATTCAAAATATTCAGTTGCTGCAGCCCATAATAATTCAGGGGATTCAAAAAGAGTATCTCTTCCATGTTTTGCTCTCAATTTCCAAAACTGATTTCCTTTAGGCGCTCCCATCTCTTTTATTCTTCCAGTTTTCTAAATCAGCATGATAAACTCTTCTTTTAGTATCTACAGGCTGATATGTTCTTTTACCATGCAAATCTCCTTCGATTCTTTTCTCTCTTTCTTTAGAAAGCAAATATTCTCCGAATCTTACCAAGTCTTTTTCCGTATATGTTTGATTTTCCATATTAAATATCTTTCCAGGTTTTATTATTTACTATTTTTTGAATGCAACCTATTGACACATTGTAGTTGTTTTTTAGGTCAATACATTTGACACCTTCAGCTCTCATTCGTCTAATATTTTTAACGTCTTCTTTTGAAAGAATTGCCATTGCGTTATTTTCGTTCTTGTTTAGACTCTTTGGGTAGCAGCCTCTATTTACTGCAGCAATTATACTTTCTCTTTTGCTAGTCCACTCAATATTATCAAGTACGTCTAATTTCTTGTCCCCGTTCTTATATTTGATAACTTCGTTCTCTTCTGGATACCTTAAGAATTCTGAAGCTAGCAACCTTCCACACAATTCTATTTTTTGTCTTCCTCTCTTGTCTGTAAGTACAACATGAAATCTATTGTTTAGAAAAGACTTTTTAAGTATTACCGGAGTTTTTTTTATAGTACTCTTTACTCTGCCGTAATTAGAAACTAGGTATCTATCAGGATAGTTTTTTAACTCTCTCCACTCCTCACCAGGTAGATCCTCCTTTATTCTACTCATTGAGTATTTTGCATTCACCGCACTCCCTGTCACTCCCTCTGCCATAGAAAATTAGTTTAAAATTTACTTTTAAGGCTTTCTTCTACTTCATTCATTTTAACATAGTATGCTTCAGACGAAACCTCTACACGAAACTTAATCTTTCCATTCTTATGTTTTCTAGCCTGCAACAAGTAAATCTTTGCATTTATTGTACCTACTGACAATGTTTCCCAATTACTCCAATTATTTTTAAATAAACCCATACTCCCTAAATTAAAAACCCCGCTACCTATTACAGCAGCGGTACACCAAATCACAAAATATTAATATGAAAAAAATAGTTCCTACTGCATTAAATCAATCTATAGTTCGGGGTACAGGACTCGAACCTGTACGAGGGAGTTACTGGCCTATAACTATATTCCCTCAAGACTCCATCTCATGCCTACCAATTACATCAACCCCGACATTTAAAAAGAACAGACAGGATCTCCCCCTGTAATCCGTATAGGCTAACCGATTTGTTTTCGCAGTCTTATTGGTGTTGCTGCTACTTTCCATTGATCGTGCTGCAGGCTCAAACTTGTACTTCGTTTTTAGCGTATGCTTTATCTCTGTTTTCCGCCACTGTTCTTTATTTGCTGTTGCCCCCTGTTTCGCTCAGTAACACTTAACCGCTGTTAAGGTCGTATATCTCATATACTGGCAACACGTGTTACTTATACCAACTTTGAGTTAACTCTTCATCAATCCAAAGTGTAAAGCCACTCATTTTCATATCTTCATTTACAATCACTTTCATAAATGCAGGACCTTTTGATGTGTTTGTCGGAACAGCATAAGTACCTGGCACTATAGTCGCAACTGAACCAAATTTCTCTACTAGCCATTTATTGGTCTGATATACCTCTGCTAACATATTTTATTTTTTTTACTTCTTAAAAACACCAAGCACCCTCCTTCATCAACCAACGATCCACCCCTTCTGCACTCATCATCTGTGCTTGGTAATTCAACAACAATTAATCATATCACACAACCGCTTTCTTCTTCATTTCCCTAATCTTTCCGCGGTAATACTCAATCTTTTCTTTTATCTCTGGAATTGACAACTTAACAGCTTTATGTGGGCCTTCTAACCACTCTACTACTTCAACTCCGTATTTCTTAACAAGCCCCTTCCGGTATTCAATTAAATTTCCGCCCCAATATCCATTACATTTTCTGCACTGCAGGTTAACGTTCTTTTCTTCAAAACGTAACTCAGGATGAGCTCCTACACTTCTATAATGTCCAGCATCAGTTGGTTCATTATTCGTACAGCTTATACATTTACTTCCTTTCTGGGAAATCCGGATAAATTCATTGAATACCTTTTGGAGATCTTGCAACCAATTGCTTTGACTCTTTAATTTCTCCTTCCTGATCTTCTTCTCTTTTTGCCAAGCCTTAGCGTTTTGCTTCTGAACATTTGATTTGCCTAAAACAATCGCACAGGTCCATCCACATACTTCCTGACCTATCCTAAATGGTATAAAATCTTTCCCGCACACTGTGCAATAATTAGGCTTTATCTCCTTCATTTCCATCTGCTTATCGTAAAGTTACGAATAGCAAAGTGATAAAACAATAGTTAATCTAACTTTTTTTATAGTTTTTACTAACAAATTTTATTTATTCTACTAACTTCCAAATTTTAGACAAAAAAAATACCCCTGTTAATTCAGGGGCTTTATTTTGGCAGTGTAATTCTCTTTGAATTCAGGCTCTGGAAAATGTGGATCTTTTTCTCTTTGGCCATCCGGTAGATAAGCTCGTTTCGATCTTCTAAAGACATGTTTAAAAAGCTATCGAACGCATCCATAGTCACGCCGTTTGTTCCTCCGTCTTTTTTGTGTTGAGCCCTTACGAGTTCAAGTATTTTAGCTTCTAATTCTTCTATGTTTTCCATGGAGTAAAGATAAGTAGATTTTAAATTGATTTCTTAAACTATATGATTAATGCGTTACTCGTAACAATTTACCCCATTAAAAGTAATAATTTGAAAATCATTATTTTTAAATAGTGTATTCCATTTATACAATGCTCTATGCTTTAATGAATCTAATGTATCATCATAACCAAGACTATTAGAACTTTCACTCATACTTATAGTGCATGATAGGCACTGAATAACTGCTGACCCATAATCCGATCTAGACATTAGAGATAATTTAATTTTACTACCACAATTACATTTTCTAATTTCAATATTTTGATCTTTCATAATTCAAATTTAAAAAATATCCAGTAAAATAAAGCTATCATTCCTATTATGCTTATCCAAGATACAACTCCGATAATTCGCATCTGCTTGTCTTTATGCCGGAATAACAAGCAATCGTTAATAAATTCTTTCATAGTTCTAATTTAGTTTGGTTATTTCGTTTTAAGTTGTGGGTTTCCGTAATTAATCAACATGCAACAATCTGCCTATATCATT
>CBFQYI010000132.1:0-10258 GCA_965720825.1 uncultured Chryseobacterium sp.
TTAAGCATTTAAGCATTTAAGCATTTAAGCATTTAAGCATTTAAGCATTTAAGCATTTAAGCAAAATTAAGTCTCTTGATTTTATGAATGGTTTAAAGAATATTTTTAAAAACAATACTTTTTTCAAGGCTCACCAAGTGAAAACTCCATTTCACCAAGTCTCCCGGAATCTGGTTTCAGATCAGTGTAATTTTACATCAGAATTAAAAATTTAAAAACAGGAAATTATGAAATTGAAACATTTTTTATTAATCGGAATTTTAACCCTTGGAAGCTTTGTAAATGCTCAGGAAGTACAGAAAAACGCCATTGAAGTAACGGGCGTTGCCGAAATGGAAGTGGAACCGGATGAAATTATCTTCAGCATCGGGATAAAAGCTGATAATAAAAACGATCTGGCAGATAATGAAAAGAAATTATTTGATATTTTAAAAAATGCGGGAGTAAAGAACGAGGATATCAAGTTCAAATCCATGTACCAGAATATCTATTCTAAAACGGCTAAGTTTTCTAAGAGCTATCAGTTTAAAGCTAGTACAAAATCAAGCCTTAGTAAAATCTTTGAAGACCTGAATCAAAAATGGGTAAGCAGCCTGAACATTGCAGAGGTAAAGAATACCAAAATTGCAGATTTCAGAAAAGCAGTTAAGATCAACGCTTTAAAAGCGGCTAAAGAAAAAGCTGACTACTTATTGGAAAGCATGGGCAAAAAGACAGGAAATGCTCTCGAAATTGTAGAGATAGAAGATTACACCAGCGATATGATTATGCCGGTAGCTTACAAAGGAAGAGCAAGCAATATCCAGTTGGAAATGGCTGATGCTCCGGTAGATTTCTCCTTTGATAATATTGAAAACATCAAGCTGAAATACAGCATCAAAACAAAATACGAAATCCTTTAAAATAACAGATGCAAGAAAGCTGCCTTTTGGGTAGCTTTTTTGTTTTGCCCTATTGGGTTATCGGGTTTCTGACTGAAGAAAAATACCTGCCGATCTATTAAAATTTGGTCAATGGTAAGAGGCTTCGACTCCGCTCAGCCTGACACTCCTCACACTAGTGAAATTACATAATAGATTAATATTATCATACTAAACATATAATCAGTCTTCGTTATTTTATCATCCACCAAGTGAAACCTTCCGTTCACCAAGTTTCCCGATTTTCAGCCTTAAATAGGGATAATTTTACTTTAGAAATTCAAAATAATAAAACGCTATTCCCGAATTACAAACCAATAAAAAAATAACAATATGACAACTTTAAAAATCTTCGCACTTGCAGCAGGTACAGCTTTATTAAGCTCCGGTAATATTCCGGATAACCGCTCCAATAGTAATATTGACAATAAATTACCAGTAGAAAAAACGACATTGATTCCGGTAAACTCAACAGTAAAGGATAATAAAATTCAGGTTGCTCTTCTACTGGATACTTCCAATAGTATGGACGGACTGATTGATCAGGCAAAATCCAGACTCTGGAATATTGTGAATACGTTGACCACTCTTAAGTACAACGGAAAGGCACCCGAGATTGAAATTGCCCTTTATGAATATGGCAATGACGGAATCCGTGATGAAAATTACATCCGTCAGGTTACTCCGCTCACACAGGATCTCGACCTGGTTTCTGAAAAATTATTTGCCTTAAGAACCAATGGCGGCAGTGAGTATTGTGGTGCAGTGATTCGGGATGCCTCTGCCAACCTCAACTGGGATGGGAATGAAAAAAGTATGAAACTGATTTATATTGCCGGTAACGAAGCATTTGATCAGGGGAAAATAAATTATAAAGATGTTGTTTCGAAAGCAAAAGGTAAAAATATTTATACCAACACGATTTTCTGTGGAAGCCGTGAAGAAGGAATCCAGACTTTCTGGCAAAACGGAGCTTCATTAGGTGGTGGAAAGTATTTCAATATCGACAGCGACAGAAAGGTTCTTTATATTGAAACTCCTTATGATATCAGAATTTCCGAATGCAATGCAAAGCTGAATGATACGTATATCTATTACGGAAATCACGGTTCGGAATATCAACTTAAGCAGATCACACAGGATAAAAATGCAGAAGCACAGTCAGCATCTAACTTAGTGGAAAGAGCGGTTGCCAAATCTAAAAAGAATGCTTACAAAAATGATCACTGGGATCTGGTAGATAAAGCTGAAAAAGATGCGGGATTTATCGCCAATGTTAAAGAAAGTGAACTTCCTGCCGAATTGAAAGGAAAAAGTAAAGAAGAAATTCAAAAAACAATTGCTGCCAAATCAGCAGCACGTGATAAAATTCAAAAAGAAATAGAGGAACTTTCCAAAAAACGCCAGACGTATATAGATTCCGAAATGAAAAAAAGAGGAACTAATGATTCTGATGATTTGGGAAAAGCCATTGAGAGTTCTATTGTTGAACTTGCGAAAAAGAATGGATATAGTTTGTAGTGTAAGCGGGTTGAGTCCCGCTTTTTTTTACCACCCCGTCAAAAATTCAAAGAATTTTTGACACCCCTCCGAAAGAGGGGAATTGAGCACCTTCGATTGAAATATAGGTTTACTCACGCAGTTTGTCATTCCGAAGGAATCTAAATAACCTTTTTGTACTACATATTTGCAAAACCTAAAGCTTAAGATAAGTAAGGCATTATAAAAACTTTTGTGGCTTTTGTGGTAAAAAAGGTCATCTTCCAAATTTAAAATACCCTGATAACGGATGTTTTTTACCCTTCATAAACAAGGAAGCCATTTCCATTCCTGTAATTGAAAAAGTAATTCCGTTTCCTCCGAAACCCAAGACAAAATAGGAATTTTTAAATTTCTCACGTTCTCCAATGTAGGGAAGCCCGTCTTTAGTCTCACCAAAAGTTCCTGCCCATACAAAATCTGTATAAAAATGATAATCAGGTTTTATTTTGTTTAGGTTTTTCAGGATCTCCTTTTCTTTTTTATAGAGTATTGTATCACGTTTTTCGGCATCATAAAAGTCTTCGTCTCCTCCTCCAATAAGAAGTCTTCCGTCATCAGTAGTTCTCATGTAGAGATAAGGATCATCGGTATTCCAGACTAAAGTGCTGGTGATATTTTTAAACTTGTCTTTATCTATTTCAGAAACTACGGCATAGGTACTTTTCAGGTTGACAAAGTTCTCTTTCAGCAGATTTTTACTTTCGTAGCCTATACAGTAAATGATTTTTTTTGCTTTAATCTCAAATCCACTGTCTACAGTAACCATATTAAAGCCTCTATGCTCCTCCACCTTTACCATTTCTGTCTTATCAAATACCTTAAGCCCTTTCTTCACATTGTGCATAAACAGTTCATGCGCAAATTGAAAAGCATCGATACTGGCTCCCTGTTTTGATACAATTCCCCCGTAAGTATTTTCAAATTCAAATTTTTCCAAAATATCCTGTGCTTCCAGCCATTCTACCTCGAATCCGTTTTGTTTTCGCGCCTCATATTCTTTCTTCAGCCATTCTACATCTTTCTTTTTTGAAGCAAAATACAATGATTTTTTTCGTTTGAAACCCGCTTTGGACCTGATTACTTTGGTAAGCTTTTCCATCGTATCGATAGCATCACTGCAGGCTTTGTAACTTAAGACAGCACCCTTTTCGCCTATTTTTTCTATCAGTTCATAAAGTGGAACATCTATTTCATACTGAAGCATTGAAGTTGTAGCAGAAGTACTTCCGTTACAAAGTTCTCTTTTATCAATAAGAATTGTATTATAACCGTCTTCTATCATCTGATGAGCTATCAGACTTCCTGTAATACCGCCTCCTATGATGAGGACATCACATTCTTCGTTTGATTTTAATGAAGGGTAAGATGCTAATAATCCGTTTTTTAAAAGCCAGAAAGGTTCGTTTGATTTCAGATTCATATTGATATTTTCCATTTAAAATATCAACATTTATACCTTTTTTAACAATTATACATCAAATAATGGTGTAATTATTGTTATTTTTTTAAACTAAACCACCAAAAAATATTTATTATGATAACAATTATTCCAGAAGCTCCGGAGAATGTTGCAGCATTTAATGCAACGGGAGAAGTAACGAAAGAGGATTTTGAAAGACTGGTTATTCCGCGTGTAAAAGAAAAGGTAGAGCAATTCGGTGAACTGAATTATTTATTGTATTTGGATACCGATCTGGATAATTTTACTGTGGGAGCATGGCTTGAAGATTTGCTGTTGGGATTGAAAAATCTTACGAACTGGAATCGTTCAGCTATTGTTACGGATAAAGAAGGAATACGTGATTTCACCAGTATTTTCAGTGTTCTGATGCCGGGAGAGTTTAAATCTTTCCCCAAAGAAAATTTATATAATGCCCTCTATTGGTGCAAAAATGGAGATGAAGTAGAGGCATAAAAACTTATGTCATAAATAGAGCCTGTTTCAGTGTGAAACAGGCTCTTTTTTTATGTTTAAATATAAATTAATTACATTTTTTATTTATCGCATGATACACAATCAGCAGCTACTTCTTCCTCATTCTGAGTTTTTGAGCCGTACAGATACATATACCTTACACTGATAACCACTCCAATAAAAGTCATTCCTACTCCTACCAGTGATGGATAATTGAATGAGTAGCCGTATTCCAGAGGAATTCCACCAAGGAAAGCTCCCATTGCATTGGCAATATTAAAACCTGCCTGCATAAAAGCGGCGGCCATCATTTCACTTTTCGGGGCAGCTTTCATCATCATAATATTGATGGGTGAAGCAATAGACATGGATAGAGCACCACACATAAATGTCAGAACTAACGCAATATTTTTATACTCTGCCAAGAAGAAAACCCCTCCAAGAGAAATCATCATCAGAAAAATCAGTAGTGCACAGGTTTTTTCCGGGCCTAATTTATCTGAAACAATACCTCCTACCAGATTTCCAACTACCATTCCCGCTCCGGCAAGAACCATTACATAAGCCATTTGGCTGCTTTTGATTCCTGCAACGACAGTCATTAAAGGTGTAATATAACTCAACCATGTAAACAACCCTCCAAACCCTATCGCTGTAATGGCCAATACCAACCACGATTGTTTATTTTTAAGGAATTTCAGTTCTTCCATGAAATGAGTATTCTGATTAGATTCCATTGCAGGAAGCCAGAGTTTTAAAAATAAGATGGCAAAAAGCCCGATCACTGCTACAATAGCAAAGTACAGCCTCCAGTGGAAGGTGTGTCCGATATAGGTGACCAGAGGTACCATTGCCAGATTGGCAACCGTGAGCCCTGTAAACATCATGGATATATAAAATGCTTCTTTTCCCTTTCCAGCCATTCTTGATGCTACTACTGTTCCTACACCGAAGAACGCTCCATGGGGAAGTCCGGACATAAAACGGATAACCAGCATACTATTGTACCCAGGAGCAATAGCAGAAAGTCCATTAAATAATGTAAAAAGGATCATGAAAGCCATCAGAACTTTCTTCGGCGGAAATTTTACGGAATATCCAATCAGAATGGGTGCTCCTATAACCACTCCCATGGCATAAGCTGAAATCAAATGTCCGGCTTGCGGAATGGTGATCTGTAATGTTTTGGCAATATCCGGCAACAGTCCCATGACGGTAAATTCTGTAGTTCCTATCCCTAATCCACCAATTGCCAGTGGTATTATTCTTTTATCAATCTTCATTGTATCTAAATCTTTTTTCTGAATTAATTCTGTTCAAATTAAAGGATCATGTAAGTATCTTTATTTTGAAAGTGCAAAAATCGAAAGAAAGTTTGAATTTCACACCTCTTTGAATGATAAAAATTTGCTCCATATTAACCTTTTTATTTAATTTTAAATTCAGAAACAATCAAATAAGAACAAAATGAAGATCCAGAAAGAAATTATTGAGTTTGAAAAAGGGAAATCATTCAAACTATTTTCTCCTTCTCTGAAAAACTGTTTTTTCTGGCATTATCATCCGGAAATTGAACTGGTATATGTAGAAGCAGTGAATGGAATCCGGCATGTGGGGAAGAATATTTCTGGTTTTACAGACAGTGATCTTTTACTGATTGGTTCCAATGTTCCTCATCTTAATTTTGATTATGGGATTCAGACTGAATGTAAGCAACTTGTATTGCAGATGAGAGAAAGTTTCCTTCAGGATATTATCCTTCCTGTTCCTGAGTTTGAAAATATTAAAAACCTTTTAGAGCGTTCATATTTGGGACTTTCATTTTCCGGAGAAACCAAAAATACTGTTGTTGAAAAACTACAGATTATTAAAGATAAAAACTCTTTTGAATCTTTAGTTGGATTAATCGAAATTCTGCAAATCCTGGCCGATTCTACTGAAGTAAAAGAACTCAATAAAGATGATACCCGAATTAAATGGTTTTTAAATGATAAAATCAGAATGGGAACCATCTACGACTATATCCATGAAAATTACGACAGAAAACCCAACGTAAATGAAGTAGCTCAGGTTGTCAGTTTGAGTACTCCTGCTTTCTGCCGGTATTTTAAAAAACAGACGAATATGACGTTTACAGATTTTGTCAACAATTACAGAATCAATCAGGCTAAAATATTCCTGCTGAAAGATCAGTCTGTGACAGAAGTCTGTTTTCAGGTAGGTTTTGAAAGTCTTTCTTATTTTAATAAACTGTTCAAACAACATACGGGAGAAACACCATCTGAGTTTAAGAAAAAACATTTCAGACCTATTGAAATTAATGGACGAATTGGAGTGATTAAGAAGGATACGACTTGTTAAATAGGCTTTGGTAAATGTTGTATTAACCACCCCGTCAAAAATTCTTTGAATTTTTGACACCCCTCCAAAGGATGGGAATGATGGCAGCCGCTATTGTAAAGATTACCCCATTCATTAGCTAATCCCTACCAGCTGATACCTGCAGCCTATCACCGATAATCTGCCACCTGATCCCTGCTGCCTAAAAAACAAAAACCGTTCATTTCTGAACGGTCTGTATTTTTAATGAATATGTTTTTCTGCGTGGTAAGAACTTCTTACAAGAGGAGAACTTTCAACATGTCTGAAACCTAAGCTTCTCGCAAAATCCCCGAACTCATCAAATTCTTCAGGAGTGATAAATTTCTTTACCGGAAGATGTTTTTTAGTCGGCTGCAGATATTGTCCAAGTGTAATTACATCTACATTGGCATTTCTGATATCTTCGATCGTCTGGAAAACCTCATCTCTAGTTTCACCTAATCCAAGCATCACCCCTGTTTTGGTTCTTCTTTGTCCGGCTTCTTTCAGGTATCTTAATACTTCAAGGCTTCTTTCATATTTTGCCTGAATTCTTACTTCTCTGGTAAGGCGTTTTACAGTTTCCATGTTGTGAGAGATCACTTCAGGAGCTACATCTACTAATCTGTCAAGATGTTTTGTAAGTCCCTGGAAATCCGGAATCAAAGTTTCCATTGTAGTTCCCGGAGAAATTCTTCTGACAGCATTCACTGTTTCACCCCAAAGAATAGAACCCATATCTTTCAGATCATCACGGTCTACAGAAGTAAGAACGGCATGTTTGATCTTCATTAATTTGATGGATCTTGCTACTTTTTCAGGTTCGTCCCAGTTTACATCAAGTGGTTTTCCTGTTTTTACACCACAAAATCCACAGCTTCTTGTACAGATATTTCCTAAAATCATGAAAGTAGCCGTACCTTCACCCCAACATTCTCCCATGTTCGGGCAGCTTCCGCTTTGGCAAATGGTGTTTAATTTATATTTATCAACCAAAGTTCTCAGCTCTCTGTAATTCTTTCCGGTAGGAAGTTTTACGCGGATCCATTTTGGTTTTTGAACGGTAGTGTCTTGAACTGAATTTTCCATTTCTAAAATTGAAGTTCAAAGTTAAGGATTTTTTAATGGAAACCATCAACCGGATATATTGATGAAACTTATCATTCAAATTTCATTTGTATATTTATCTCTTCAAAATATTCTTATGAAAAAAATATTCTTCCTTTTATTCGCAGTATGCGGAACATTTTGTCTTGCCCAAAAACAATTTCAGCCTGCAGGTTCTTCAGTTATTGAAACAGTAGATGGTGATCTTGATGGTGATAAAATTCCTGAAAAAGTAATTATTTACAATACAAAGGACACCACAGATATGGGAAGCATTCGTGAAATTCAGATTCTGAAAAAAGTTGGCGGAGCATGGACAATCCTTGAAAAGTCCAGAAATGCTGTTATGGAAAGCAATGGCGGAGGTATGATGGGTGATCCTTACAGAGAAACTAAAGTAGAAAAAGGAATTCTGATTATTTCCCAAAACGGCGGAAGCAGCTGGAAATGGGATGTTACAGACAAATACAGATTTCAGAACGGGCAGTTTGAACTCATAGGAACATCCTCTACCTCAGGAAGGCCGGGTGATTACTGGAAAGAGATAGATTTTAATCTTTCAACAGGGCAGCTGAACTATTCAAAAGAGGTAGAAAATACTGCTGAATATGGTAAGTCTTTAAAAGAAACTTATATTAAAAAAGGGCTGAAGATCAATCTGCAGAACAGAAATCAGGAAAAGCAGCAAAAAATAGTTCTTCCGAAAACAAAAGAAGAGGTTTATTTTTAATCTTTGGCTAAAGCCAATTTTGAATTTGTATTTTTAGTAAACGGGTTAAAATACGTTTCTATTGAATAGGATTTATTGAATTATTGAGTTTAATGATCATCAAATTCATTATTCTTCAATAACTCGGCTAAGACTTTTTTAGCACGCATTACCCTTACTTTGGTATTGGCAACGGAGATTCCCAGCTCTTCAGCAATTTCTTTGATGCTTTTTTCTTCAAAAAACCTCAGCTTGATAATATCCTGATAGTTAGCATCCAAAGATTCTATGGTTTTGATGATTTTCTTTTGTTCTTCTTCAGAAATAAGAAGTTCTTCGGGTGATTTTGCATATTGGTTTTTGACCTCATCAAGGTTTTCAACAGCATCTTCGTTATCGCGATTTTTCTTTCTCCAGAAATCAATAACGGTATTCTGGGCAATGGTAAGAATCCAGGTTTTGAACTGAAAATGAGGATCGAACATATCCAGTTTCGACAATACTTTTGAAAAAACATTCACAGTAATTTCATCAGCATCATTTTCATCTCTTACCTTTTTCATGACAAAAGAGAAAACATCCACCCAAAAAATATTAATGAGTTTAGTCTGGGCCTTCTGATCTTTGTCTTTGGCCTTCTGGATGAGCAGGAATAGCTGTTCGTCGTTCATTAATAACAAATATAGATTATTTGAGGTGAAAAACAAAAGAGTAAAAGGGCAAAAATGTGAACTTGCTCAATTCACAAGGTTAACATCCAAAAGGTTTTTGTGATTTGTGACTTTCTTTCCCCAACATTTTTTGATGTTTCGCTTTTACCCTTAATACTTATGAATTTACTATCTTTGCATCTTAAAATTTTAAAGTTAAAAATCAATGAATTCCTTTATAGAAGAACTTAAATGGCGTGGTCTGTTTGCCGATATGATGCCAGGAACCGATGAACAACTGAATAAAGAGGTAACTACTGCATATATTGGTTTTGATCCTACTGCCGATTCTTTACATATCGGAAGTCTTATCCAGATAAAAATTTTAGCGCACTTCCAGCTTCATGGCCACAAGCCAATTGCATTGGTGGGAGGTGCAACAGGAATGATCGGTGATCCATCCGGAAAATCTGCTGAAAGAAATCTTCTGGATGAGGAAACTCTTTTACATTATGTGGACTGTTTAAAAAACCAGCTTTCAAAATTCTTAAATTTTGAAGGAAACGAGCCTAACAAAGCTGAACTGGTGAACAACTACGACTGGATGAAAAATATTTCTTTCCTTGATTTTGCTAAAAATGTGGGGAAAAACATCACAGTCAACTATATGATGGCTAAAGATTCTGTGAAGAAAAGATTTTCAGGAGAATCGGGTGCAGATGGAATGAGTTTTACAGAATTCACGTACCAGCTCATCCAGGGGTATGATTTCCTTCACTTATACCAGAATAACAATGTAAAGCTACAGATGGGAGGTTCTGACCAGTGGGGAAATATCACTACAGGTACAGAATTGATCCGTAGAAAAGCTCAGGGTGAAGCTTTTGCATTAACGGTTCCTTTGATTACCAAAGCAGACGGCTCCAAATTCGGAAAGTCTGAAAGCGGAGAAAATTACTGGCTGGATAAAAAGAAAACTTCTCCTTACAAGTTCTACCAATTCTGGCTGAACACCGACGACCGTGACGTTGTCCGCTACCTGAAGTGTTTTACT
>CBFQYI010000133.1:0-10249 GCA_965720825.1 uncultured Chryseobacterium sp.
AATTTTTACAAGAAGAATCTGATCAAAACCTAAGTGTCAGCGCTAACGCAAGAGCACTGGCTGCAACACCAATGCTTCATGTTGGAGGCAGATACCTTAAAGATCCCTGTGACAATAACGTTGTCTTACATGGCGTTGCCATAACTCCCAGCCCCTGGTTCAATGGCTGTCAATATGGTGCTAATTCTGGCTATTGTACCTGGGATAATTACAATGTGCAGGGTGCTCTGAACTATAATAAAGGTGTCATGAACAAGCTCAGCAATGCTGCCGATGGTTGGTATCTCAATTACATCCGCCTTCACATTGATCCGTATTGGACTAATGATCCCGGACCGGCTATCCCTGAGAACGATATCTCAAGATTCAATTATAACCGCTTGGTTACTTATACGGATCAGGTGATTATCCCACTGATCAACCATACCCGCAGTCTGGGAATGTATGTCATCCTACGCCCACCAGGCGTATGCCCAAATCGTATTGCAGTGAATGATGCTTACCATAGCTACCTTAAAACGGTATGGACCTTTTTGTCGCAACATCCGAGCCTAAAGAACGCTGACAATGTGATGTTTGAATTAGCTAATGAACCTGTTGAAATCCTGGGAACAAATGGTACTTGGGGGAGTACAGGAAATGAACATTTTGCGGCACTCAAAAATTTCTTTCAGCCATTGGTTAATATCATCCGTAACAACGGAGCCAATAATGTTTGCTGGATTCCAGGTACAGGCTGGCAGTCTCATTATCAGGGCTATGTCAATAATTCTATCACAGGTGGTAATATTGGTTATGCAGTCCATATCTATCCGGGTTACTGGGGTGGCGTCAACAACTATCAAGCCTTTCAAAATGCATGGAATATCAATGTTAAACCTATTGCAGACATTGCACCGATCGCCATTACCGAGACCGACTGGGCACCTCAGGGATATGGTACCTTCGGCATCGGTACAACCGGTACAGCAGGCGGAAGCGGATTTGGCGCCAATTTAAAATATATCGTAGATCAGTCAGGCAATGTAAGCTGGAATGTTCTTGCCCCGGATAATCTCCTCCACAAAGGTGATCCTAATGCAGGAACAGCCTACAACAACGATTGGGAAGCTTGCGCCGCGCCAGTTAAACAGTGGTTCCAGCAATATGCATCCTCTAATTATCCTGTTGGAAACTGCAATACAAACAGCAGCCTTGTTAACAATGGTATTTACGAAATCGAGTTTCAGACCGATGCCAATAAAGTACTTGATTTAAAATCAGGAGAGGATGCCAATGGTGCAGTGTTAAGACCATGGACAAGGAATGGTGCTGCTGCACAGCGCTGGGTTGCAATTGACGCCGGCAATGGTTACTGGCGTTTTGTATCCAAAGCGAGTGCAACCAATCGCTGCATTGACTTAGCCAGTAACAGCAATACACTGGGAACCTCGATCAGGCTTTGGCAGAACTATGGTAATGATGCACAAGCCTGGCAGGTAGTTGCTGTCTCCAATGGTTATTATAAAATCCTGTCCAAGGTGGACCCTACACGTGGCTGGGATATTCCCAACTGTACCATGGATGGCAATTCAAACTTACACCTTTGGGATTATTATGGTACGTCCTGTCAGTTGTTCAAGTTCAAATATATTGAGATGAACTGATATCAATAAAAAAACAGGGTGCTTTTTAAGCATCCTGTTTTTTTATTGTATGTGAAAAGTCAATTTTGCTTCGCAAGTCAATGGTGAATTTTTAAAAATTGACAATAAAGCGAATTCACTATTGACCTTTCACTTTTTTCATATAATCAACGTTTACAAAAACTTACGTATAGAATAGTCTTAAAAACAATATCAAACGATTAAACTAAGTGCCATACAGATGCATAAAGTGCATATAATTAATTCTGAAATAAAAAAATAGGATGCTTTTTCCAGCATCCTATTTTTTATGTGAAAAGTCAATTTGCTTCGCAGTCAATGATGAATTTCTAAAATTGACAGTGAAATGAATTCACTATTGACCATTCACTTACCAAAACCTTACATACAAGGCGGTCAGTAAAAGCAGTGTCATCACAATCAAAACTAATGTCCTGTTGTCTACTTTAAACATTGCTACATCAATGGCAAAGGCTTTAGGATTAATTTTCGGACCTGCAAGACTGATCAGGATCATGGCGATTATGGTGATAAAAAACGACCATCCCATATTGATCAGGAAAGGAATTTCGGTAATGGTATGAACCATCCCATTTTCCAGCTTTTCATAAGTGAATGCTGTATACATCCACGTCTCTTTCCCGAAAATTTCAACGGCAAAGCTGTTGAAGAAAATGGCCAGGACAAACCCTAAAATCACTCCTACCAAAGCGGCTGTACCAGTCGTTCTTTTCCAGAACATTCCCAAAAGGAACATGGCAAAAACTCCAGGACTGATAAAGCCTGTATATTTCTGGATAAATGTGAAACCTCCTTCACCACCAATTCCCAAAACATCTGTCCAGGTAAAGGCCAGTGCTGCCATCATTGCGATAATGATAACCCAGCGGCCTGTTCTCACCATCTGAATTTCGGTGGCATCTGTTTTAAGGTATTTCTTATAGATATCCAGGGTAAAAATGGTTGAGATACTGTTCACTTTTCCTGCCAGTGAAGCTACAATCGCTGCTGCCAACGCTGCAATGGCCAATCCTTTTAATCCTACTGGTAAGAATCCTAATATTGCAGAGTATGCTCCGTCTTTCACTCCGTTGAATCCCGGAAGGTGTCCTTTGGAATATAAAACATAAGCAGCAATTCCCGGAAGCATAACAATTACAGGCATGAATAATTTCAGAAAACCTGCAAACAGAATCCCTGTTCTTGCCGTTTTGAGATCTGCTCCCAAAGCTCTCTGTGTAATATACTGATTGCATCCCCAATAGTTCAGGTTAACAATCCACTGCCCGGCAAAATACATGGCCAGACCCGGTAACACCACATATTTCTGTACCTCAAGGTTCTGAGGCATTGCCAAAGTAGTGGTTGTAGTTGTTGGTTTTTGAAGAATCAGCTTAAAGTGCTGCGGAGCCTCATTGATCAGGGTATTGAATCCTGCCAACGCATTTCCTACAGCGGCTCCGTTGATTCTCTGGTCCACAATCTGCAACGCCATATAAACTGTTGCAAAACCTCCGATAATAAGGACTGCCACCTGTATAACGTCTGTATATCCAATTACTTTCATTCCTCCAAGACCAATCAGAAGAGCCATAAGCAAAAGACCTATCATAATGCCGTGAAGATGTTCTCCTCCCAGCAAAGTATCGATGGCAAGAGCACCAAGATAAAGGATGGAAGTAAGATTCACAATAACATACAGAAACAGCCAGAATACTGCCATGATCAGCGAAACAGATTTGTTATACCTTCTTTCCAGAAACTGGGGCATGGTATAGATCTTATTTTTAAGATAGATCGGAATAAACCAGACCGCAATGATGATCAGCGCAACAGCAGCAATCCATTCGTAAGCGGCAACAGCGATTCCGACAAAGAAACCTTCACCGCTCATTCCGATAAACTGCTCAGCAGAGATATTGGAGGCAATTAAGCTGGCTCCGATCGCCCACCAGGTCAAAGATCCTTCCGCAAGGAAATAATCCTTACTTCCTGTAGATTCAGACTTTTTCTTTTTATAGATCCATAATCCGTAAGAAGCTACCACTACAAAATAGATCAGGAATATGATGATATCAATAGTTGCTAATTTTCCCATAGTTTACTTTTTTACGGAGAATTTATAGATGGTTTTCGACTGGTATTTCTGTCCGGGCTTCAATTCTGTAGAAGGAAAAGAAGGCTGGTTCGGTGAATCCGGGAAGTGTTGTGTCTCTAAGCAGAATCCTGTTCTGAATTCATTTTTACCTCCGGTTTTGGTATCAAACTTTCCGTCAAGAAAATTTCCGGAATAAAACTGCACACCGGGTTCATCTGTGAAGACTTCCATTAATCTTCCTGTTCCCTGGTGATACACTTTGGCGATACTTCTCAAACCTTTTCCATTCAAAATCCAGTTATGGTCATATCCTTTTCCTTTTTTCAGCTGATCATCGTCTGCACTGATATCTTTTCCAATCGGTTTTGAAACCGTGAAATCAAAAGGAGTTCCTTTTACAGCTTTCTGCTCACCCGTAGGAATTAAGGTTTCGTTCACTGGAAGAAAATGATCTGCATTAATCTGTAGTTCATGATCGGTAATCGTTTTAGTAAAATTTCCTGACAGGTTAAAATAGGAATGCTGGGTAAGATTCACTACAGTAGGCTTATCTGTTTCAGCTTCATAAGAAATTTCCAATGCATTATCGTCTGTAAGCGTGTAAAAAACGGTTGTGGTCAGTTTTCCCGGATATCCTTCCTCACCGTCTGCACTGGTGTAAGATAATTTCAATGTTGGAAATTTTGCATCCTTTACCACTTCAATATTCCAGAATCTGGTGTGAAACCCTTCTTTCCCTCCGTGAAGGCTGTTGGGTCCATCATTTTTATCAATTTCGTATGCTTTACCTTCCAGTGTGAATTTAGCGTTGGCAATTCTGTTACCGTATCTTCCGATCAATGCTCCGAAATAATAAGGATTACCATCGAAATATCCTTCAGGTTTTGTAAAGCCAAGGACTACATCCTCATATTTCCCGTTTCTGTCTGGAGCGGTTAAGGAAGTGATAATTCCGCCGAAGTTGATAACCTCAACTTTCATCCCGTTTTTATTGCTTAATGTGTATTTTTTAATAGAATCGCCCTTAGGCGTAACTCCATAGTCTGAAGTATGAACATGCTCCATTTTCCCTGAAATATCCTGTTTGTTATTTTCTTTTCCGCAGCCGAAAATAATTAAAAATAATAAAATAAAAATGCTATTATGTGTTGTTTTTTTCATAATTATTTACATATTTTTTACAATTAATTAACGATAATACATTTCATTCCAACGAAGTGTATTTTTGAAATCACGCATTCTGGTATCTTCATCAATGACTAATGATTCAATTCCTGCTATCTCAGCAAAATCTTCCAGCTGCTCTGCTGAAATATTTTCACTGTAACATGTATGGTGTGCCCCTCCTGCCAGTATCCAGGCTTCTGCGGCCGTATATAAATCAGGAAGAGGTTTCCATAAAACTCTTGCTACCGGAAGCTTTGGGAGCTCTTCTGTAATTTTCAATGGTCTTGTTGATTAGCAGTCTGAAATGGTTTCCAAAGTCCATCAGGGCAGCATTAAGAGAATCAATATTTCCTCTGGAGTTAAAAACAAGACGAACGGGATCTGCTTTCCCTCCGATTCCCAACGGATGGATCTCACATGATGGTTTCCCTGCTGCCAGCACAGGATCTACTTCCAGCATATGGGAGCCTAAAATAGAAGGGTTGGAAGGATCAAGATGATAGGTATAGTCTTCCATAAAAGCATTTCCTCCTTCAAGCCCCTGCCCCATTGTTTTCATGGCGCGTACCAACGCTGCTGTTTTCCAGTCTCCTTCTCCTGCAAATCCATATCCTTTCTGCATCAGGCGCTGTACGGCAATTCCAGGCAGCTGTTCCAGCCCGTGAAGGTCTTCAAAGGTATCGGAGAATCCTTTAAATCCACCGTCTTTTAAAAACTTCTCAAGTCCTAATTCAATTTTTGCAGCGGTGTGCAGCGAACTTCTGTTGGCTCCTCCCTCCAAAAGAGATGCTGCCATGTGATAAGAAGATTCATATTCTTCCATCAGGCTTTTTATTTCTCCCTCACTTACAGAATTGATAACGCCTACAAGATCACCGATTCCCCAGGTATTCACTGAAAAGCCGAACTGGGTTTCAGCTTCCACTTTATCTCCATCTGTAACGGCAACAAACCGCATATTATCTCCGAAACGTGCAAATTTAGCTCCCTGCCAGTCGTCCCAGCCTGCAGCAACACGGCTCCAGTCACCAATTTGCTTCTGAACTCTTTCTTCTGACCAGTGCCCTACCACGACTTTTCTGTTCTTTCGGAGCCTGCTTACTATAAAACCAAATTCACGGTCTCCATGAGCCGCCTGGTTAAGGTTCATAAAGTCCATGTCCATGGTAGACCACGGAATATCTCTGTTGAATTGGGTATGCAGATGCAGAAGAGGCTTCTGTAAAATTTTTAGCCCTCTGATCCACATTTTAGCGGGTGAAAAGGTATGCATCCACGTGATTACTCCTATACAGTTTTCTGCATGATTGGCTGCTGCAATGGTTTCAAATATCTCTTCGGTAGTTTTTACCGTTGGCTTTACAATAACTTTTACCGGGATGAAAGAAGATTTTTCAAGTTCTTCCACAATTTTCCGGCTGTGTTCTGCAACCTGAGCCAGTGTTTCGGGCCCGTATAAATGCTGACTTCCTGTGATGAACCAGATTTCTTTGGTATTGAGAGGTGTTAACATAATTTTGTTGATCGTTAATAGTTGTTTTGTTGAGTATTTAGTGTTTAAATTCCTGTCCGTAATAAGCATTCTTGCCATGTTTACGTTCATAGTGCTTTTTAATGAGTGATTCTTTCAGGCGTTCTGCATCAGGATTTATCTGTCTGGTGAGATAAGCCATTTCGGCAATGGTTTCCAGTACTTTGCTGTTGTAGACTGCTTTTTCTGCGTTTTTCCCCCAGGTAAAGGGACCGTGATTGCCAATCAGAACCATCTCTACTTCTTCCGGGGAGAGCTGTTTTTCTTTAAAACATTCCAAAATCTGTATTCCGGTATTGTATTCATAATTTCCTTCAATGAGATGATCATGCATCGGTGGTGCGCAGGGAATATCTGTCGTAAGATGGTCAGCATGGGTGGTTCCGAAAACAGGAATATCCATTTGTGCTTGTGCCCAAGCCACGGAATAGATGGCATGCGTATGGGAAATCCCACCGATATTTTCCCAGCACTTCTAGAGATAAGCGTGTGTTCTGGTATCTGATGACGGTCTGAGACTTCCTTCAATTACATTGGCATCAAAGTCTAAAATCACCATGTCTTCCGGCTTTAAAATGTCATAGGGAACACCGCTTGGCTTTATGGCAAAAACACCTTTATCACGGTCTACAGCACTTACATTCCCGAAGGTATAGACCACCAGCTTCAGCGCATCGAGCTGCATATTAGCTTCATAACATTCTCTTTGGAGTTCTTTATATGTATTCATTTTGAGTGTCATTCAAAAAGTTAATATTCAGGAATCAGAGTTCTGAAGTTCTTTCCTGTTGTTTTTCAGTTTGGTATTATATTCTACAAAATCAGCGAGCTTCTGGTATTGCTGCATTAATTCTTTGTAGTGCTGTACTTCTTCAGCTTTGGGCTGGTATTCCGCTTCAAATCCGGATCCCATTTTCATGCTTGCTTCCTGTACTGTAGGGTAAACTCCTGCTGATACGGCGGCATAAACAGCAGCTCCCAATGCGGGAGTCTGGTCTGAAGCAGCTACTGCAATAGGCATATCCAGAACATTAGCAAGTGTCTGCATGATAAATGGAGATTTCCTTGCGACCCCTCCAATTCCAATTACTTTATTGATTTTCAGACCTTCTTCTTCAAAACGGTCAACGATCTTTTTAGCTCCGAAACAAATGGCATTAACCAAAGCTTTGAAAATATGGGGAGCTTTTGTTCCCAGAGAAAGCTGACTGATGGCTGCTTTAAGTTCCTGATCTGCATCCGGTGTTCTTCTTCCGTTTACCCAGTCCAAGGCAATCGGAACGGTATCTGAAAGAGGAATTTTTTCTGCTTCAAGGGTTAATTTTCTGATAAGTTCATGTTCCATTTCATCTGCCAGCCTTTTCTTCAGCTCTTCTGAAATACTTTCGGAGTGCATCATCACCTGGTGAACCGGCCACATCAGGATATCTTTATACCATGCCAGTACATCTCCAAAGGCGGATTGTCCTGCTTCAAGTCCTATCAATCCTGGAATTACGGAGCCGTCAACCTGTCCGCATATTCCTTTAACTGTTGTATCCCCGATAGCTTCTTGTGAGGCCACCATAATATCGCAGGTAGAAGTTCCCATGATCCTGATCAGTGTATTTTCTTCCACCCTGGCTCCTACTGCGCCTGAATGGGCATCAAAGGTTCCTACGGTAATAATAGTTTTGGTTGTAAGACCGGTTTTTGCGGCCCATTCTTCATTCAGGCAGCCGGCAATTTCATCTGAAGTATATGTTTCCCTGTATAATCTTCCTCTAAGTTCCCCTAGAGAAGGATCTAGCCTGTTGAGAAATTCTTCGGAAGGCAGCCCGTCCCATGATTCATGCCACATAGCTTTGTGACCGGCAGCGCAACGGCTTCTTTTAAAAGTTGCCAGATCTTTATGGTCTGATAAAAGATAGGTGAGGTAATCACAGTGTTCCATCCATGTATAAGCGGCATCTTTTACCTCTGCATCTGCTCTGCTGATGTGCAGTATCTTAGCCAAGAACCATTCTGAAGAGTAAATACCGCCTTCATATTTTGTATAATCTTCACCACCCCAGGTTCTTGCAAGGGTATTGATTTCTTCGGCTTCGCGGATAGCGGTATGGTCTTTCCATAAAACCATCATGGCATTGGGATTCTCTTCAAATCCCGGAACCAACGCCAAGGCAGTTCCATCAATTGTAATAGGAAGCGGTGAGGAACCTGTAGTATCAATACAAATACTGACGATCTGTTCAGCCGGTATTCCGCTTTCTCTTACAACTTCTAAAATAGTTTTTTCCAGACCTTCAATATGATCTGAAGGATGCTGTCTGAAACTATTAGCCGAGGGATTACAAAATTTACCTTCCTTCCATCTCTGGTAGTAGCTGACTGAAGAAGTTATTTCGGAACCGTTTTCAGTGTCAATAAGGACGGCTCGTACGGAATCTGTACCGTAGTCCAGCCCGATAACATATTTTTTCATGGTGGTGAAACGTTTTTGATGATTGAGATTTTAAATTCTCCAGATGAGATAAAAACAAATATAAGATTCTATTTTAAATAAATGTAAAAAACACACTTATTTTACATAAAAACCTAATTTCCAGTTTATTAAATTAGTTTTAGCTTTAAAACCACTAAAGAATTGGCAGGAATTTCCGCTGAAATTTCACCATTTTTGACTTCAGAAATCTCTTCTTCAGGTTTTATGGGCTCAGCATCGAAACTATTTTCAGTAGTAAGCTGTGGTGCGGATAGAAGGATTTTGGTTATTTTTTTACCTGTTTTTAGAGTTCCTGGTTTGATATTTACTGTATTAGCCTGAGTATCAGTATTGACTATTTTAATAATAATCTCCTTATTTTTAGTGTCCTTCACCGCTGTAGCATATAATTTTTCCTGGCCGGATACTGCTTTTCCGTTGCTTTCTATTTTCAGTACATCCGTTCCTTTATTGTTGGAGAATAGTTTCTGAACATAATAATTGGGAGTGGCGTAGGATTTCAAATTATTGAACCAGATGAGATCGGGCGTCCACTGCCAGCCATCAGCATGGGCAAAAAGCGGTGCGTAGGAAGTCATGTAGACAACATCTGCATTTCTTTCAAGACCGGTCATGAAAGCAGCTTCTGAAAGTGCTGTCAGCCAGTTATTTTTATTATCAGGCTTTACCACACCTACAGATTGGGCTGCATATTCTCCTGCAAAAACTTTGGGCCCGGAACGGTCATAATGGTCATATCTTCCGGCATTTTTCATAAACCAGTCGGGTGAGTTGTAATAATGCTCATCGACAATCTGTGCGTTAAGCTGCTTCAGTTCTTTCCAGCCATATTCGAAGAACTCGCCATCGGGTGATGGTCCGCTTCCGGAAATGATCTTAATGTCAGGATATTTTGCATGAATGGCTTTTTCAAATACTTTATAGCGTTCGATATAATCTGCTCCCCACTGTTCATTTCCCACTCCGATAAATTTTAAATTAAAAAGTTTTGGATGTCCCATTTCAGCACGGATTTTACCCCATTTTGTGCCAGAACCTCCGTTGGCAAATTCAATCAGGTCCAAGGCATCCTGAACGTAGGGATCAAGGTCTTCCATTTTCACCAGTTCTGCGGTATTGAACTGGCATGCCATACCACAACTCAGAATAGGAACCGGTTCTGCACCCAGATCTTCGGAAAGCTGGAAATATTCATAAAATCCTAACCCGAAAGACTGTCCGTAATCCGGTGTAAGACGATGCGGAAATCCTGTACTCCATTTATTGATCAGGTATTCACGGTCTGCCACATTTCCTATTGTTTTTTTCCATTGATACCGTTC
>CBFQYI010000134.1:0-10225 GCA_965720825.1 uncultured Chryseobacterium sp.
CGAGTAGTAAAGCAGCATGTTTTAATGTATTGAGAGGATTTTCCGGTTGGTGCATCAACGAATAGCCTTTCCCCGGCATTAATTGAATTTTAATTCCTGCTTTTTGAGCAAGCTCAGGTAAGAATGAACCTCCTGTCATGATAAATCTGTCTGCGGTAAACTGTTGACCATTGGCAATAACCGTTTTAATAGCGTTTCCTACCGTTTCAAAACCTGTTACTTTATGATGAGTATGAAAAACGACTCCGTTATTTTTAAGGTAAGAGATCATTTGTTTCATCAGTTTCATGGGATTCATATGACCGTCACATTTATAATTGATCCCTCCGATAACATCCAATTGGATATTAGGTTCGAGTTTCTGAATTTCTTTTTTATCCAGAATATCAACCGGTAATCCCATGTTGATTGCTTTGTGAGCAAGCTCTGTTTCTTCTTCTGCTACTTTCTCTGTTTTATAGAGCATTAAAATGCCATTCTGATTAAGCTCAAAATCAAATTCGTCTTTTCCTGCAATCTCATTATAAAGTCTGCTGCTTGCAAGGTTGAGATCCCTGATGGCTGCTGCAGAATGATCAACATGTTTCTGGTTGGAATGTTTCAAAAACTTCAATCCCCAGGAAACCAGTCTGGAATTGAGTGAAGGCTTTACATAGAACGGACTTTTACTGTCAAACATCCAGCGTATTCCCTGAGCAACTACTCCCGGTGCTGCCAATGGGGTAAAATGACTGGGCACAATCATTCCCGCATTGCCATAAGAACAATTGTTGGTAAGGTCATTCTGTTCCAGAATTTCCACTTGCCAGCCTTTCTGTAAAAGATAATACGCTGAGCTTAAACCTGCTATTCCTGCACCGATAATCAGTGCTTTTCCTTTATTCTGTGTCATATGCTTGTTTACATTACCTGAAAACCCTGCCAATAAGGATCTTCATCATCAATAATAATATGATTATATCCGGTAATTCTGGCCCAGCCTTCTACTGATGGAATTATTGCTGACCTTTCGTCAACAGTAGTGATTCCTTCAATTCTCCCGATGAACTGGGAACCGATATAGCTTTCATGAATAAATTCTTCCCCTTCCTTCAGTTTTCCTTTAGCATACCATTGAGCCATTCTTGCAGAAGTTCCCGTACCGCATGGTGAACGGTCTAAGGCATTTTCACCTACCAATACCGCATTTCTTCCGCTGGCGTTAGGATCTGTAGGTTTCCCCGTCCACTGAATGTGGCTTAATCCGGTAATATGTTCAATTTCCGGATGAATGAATTCATATTTTTCATTGAGTAATTTTCGGATAAGTTTTCCATAATGAATGAGCTGACTGGCCGTAAAATCAGAGATATCTCTGAAAGTTTCCTGAGGATCTATAATCGCATAAAAGTTTCCGCCATAAGCGACATCAGCACTTATTAAGCCAAGATCCGGACATTCAACTTCCAGGTTTTCAGCGTACAGAAAAGATTTTACATTCGTCAGCTTTACAGACTTTACTTTTTTTCCTTCCTGTATATAATCAATGAGAATAAGTCCTGCAGGGGTTTCAAGACGTAATTTTCCCGGAATTTTAGGAACAACAAGTCCTTCTTCAATAGCTATGGTAACCGTTCCAATAGTGCCGTGTCCGCACATGGGAAGACATCCGCTGGTTTCAATATATAAAACTCCGATATCATTATTTTCATCTACAGGAGGATACAGAATACTTCCACTCATCATATCATGACCACGAGGTTCAAACATCAATCCTTTTCGTATCCAGTCGTATTCTTTCATGAAGTGAAGACGGTGTTCCATCATGGAATTTCCTTTTAAAATAGGTGCACCTCCTGCAACAAGACGTACAGGGCATCCACAGGTGTGAGAATCTATACAAAAAAATGTTCTGTTCATGTGGTTTGTAATTTTAATGATTCTGAATTCATTGCTCCGTCTATCATTCTGCTGATTTGTAATGGATTATCATTTTTAAGCTCCTCAGGTAAAAATTCATCCGGCCAGTTCTGGAAAGAAACAGGACGAACAAACCGCTTTACAGCATCCGATCCTACAGAGGTAAAACGGGAATCGGTAGTAGATGGGAACGGGCCACCATGCTGCATGGCATACACAACTTCCACTCCTGTAGGCATTCCATTGAATAGTAGCCTTCCACATTTATCTTTGAGAATATTGATCAGTATTGGATTATTACGTACATCTTCATCGGTGGCTGCAAGGGTAATGGTTAACTGTCCTTTTAGCTGCTGGGCAATCTTCATGAGTTCTTCGTCTGTTTCACACGCTACAACAATACCAAACGGACCAAAAACTTCTTCACTCAATACAGGATTATTCAGGAATGTTTTGGCATTTGTTTTTATCACTGAAGCACTTACCTGATCATTTTCTACGTCTGTATTTGATGACGCAATTATTTCAATATCTGTCTGCTCTGTTGCAATATTTTTATTTTTTTCAAAACTTTCCAATATCCCTTTGTGAAGCATTTTAGCGGGAGCAACCTTCTGAATTTCCTCTTTTAAGGCATTAATAAAACGGTCAAGCGGCATCCCTTCCAAAGCAATAAACACTCCTGGATTGGTACAAAACTGCCCTGCTCCTAATGTTAAAGAAGCAATATATTCCTTTGCTAATGTTTCAGCTTTGTTATCAAGCAATTTTTGAAAGGCAAATACAGGATTGATACTTCCCATTTCTGCAAATACGGGAATAGGATTTTCACGGCTGTTGGCAATATCAAACAGAGCTTTTCCCCCATGGAAAGAACCGGTAAACGCAACTGCCCTGATGTCTTTATGCTGAGTTAAATAAGCTCCGATCTCATAGGATGTTCCGGTAATATGGCTAAAAACTCCTTCAGGCCATCCAAAAGCTTTAACAACCGCATTTATAGCATCAGCCATCATTTGTGAAGTCTGAGGATGAGCCGGATGCGCTTTTATAATGACAGGACAACCTGCGCCGATAGCACTGGCAGTATCGCCTCCTGCAGTAGAAAATGCAAAAGGAAAATTACTGGCTCCGAAAATAACAACTGGTCCGATGCCTACATTATATTTTCTAAGATCTCCTTTTTGTTTTTCAGGCTGGGCAAGATCAATTCTGACTTCTGTATATATCCCTGAAGCAACAGCTTTTGCATAGCTTCTCCATTGTCCTGTAGTTCTGGCTTTTTCGCCAATAAGTCTGGCTAATGGCAATGAAGTTTCGGCATGAGTAACAGCCAAAAGTTCTTCTCCCAAAGATTCAATCTGATCAGCGATGGCATTCATAAATTCTGCCCGCTCAGTGACGGTCGTGTTTTTAAGAAACTGAAAGGCTTCAGCAGCCATCTGGATTCTTTTATCAATATTTTGTGTTGATATTTCTTCTATCATATTTGTTGTTCTGGAATTAATAGTGCGGGACGATTAGCTCTGCCTTCTTCAATGATTTTTTGAATTTTTTCAGCTTCTTTTCCATGAAGTTCAAGACGCGGAGCTCTTACATACGGATTACTTATCCCTTCTGCTGTTGCAGCCAGTTTAATATACTGAATAAGTTTAGGGTGAATATCCAGCTCCAGCAATGGCATAAACCATCTGTAAATTGCTACAGCCTTATCATATTCATTGGCTTTCACATGGTTGTACATCGCCATGGTTTCATTAGGAAACGCATCTACAAGACCTGCTACAAGACCGTCTGCTCCAAGCATCAGGGTTTCCAGGCAAATAGTATCTACCCCACCAAGAATTTTGATTCTTTTTCCAAAACGGTTGATCATTCTGGTTACGTTCGCCAGATCTCTTGTCGATTCTTTTACAGCCTGAATGGTTGGATATTCAATAAGCTCCTCAAACATTTCAAGGGAAACATATATTCCGTAATCTACTGGATTGTTATAAATAAGGATAGGAAGATCTGTAGCGGAAGCCACTGCTTTAAAATACTCAACAACTTCATGGTTATCGGCTTTGTAACGCATTGGAGGAAGAAGCATCAGGCCATCTGCTCCAAATTCTTTTGCTTTTTTGGCAAAGTTGACAGCATTTTTGGTGGTGTTTTCAGAAAGATTGAGAATAACAGGAATTCTTCCCTGCGTTATCTTTTTTGCGTATTTCAGCAATTCAAATTTTTCTTCTGTTTCCAAAGCACTGGCTTCTCCTAATGTTCCTGCAAGAATAATTCCGTGAACACCTGCTTTAATCTGGGCTTCTGTATTGATGGCAAACATGTCAAAGTCTATCTCACCTTCTTTTGTAAAAGGCGTTAATACAGCGGGATAAATACCTTCCCAGTTTAGTTTTGTACTCATATCAAATAATATTTATCCAAAACTAACAGAATTTCAAAACGGTAAATGTTAATATTTTAATAGGTTCTCACCGTATTTTAACATGTTGTTTTTTATTGCTCTATGGTAGCCTCTTTGTAGTGCTTCAGGTATTCTTTAGGAGAATATTTCATAATAGCTTTGAAAACCCGGTTAAAATTGGTAAGGCTGTTGAATCCACTGTTAAAAGCAACAGAAGAAATGCTGTACATACTACTGGCTGTCAATAGTCTGCAGGCTCTTTGTACACGAAGTTCATTGAGGTATTCAATATAAGTAATACGGGTACGTTTTTTAAAAGACCGGCAAAAAGCCTGAGGTGTCATACAGGCTTCTTTGGCAATAAGGTCAAGAGTAAGTTTATGTTGGGCAAAATTTTTCTTGATAAAAGTCTGCGCATCTATAATTCTTTGGTCTGTATCAGAAATAGGATTAGGCAGCTTCTTTTCTGAAGATAAAGGAATATGCAAATGCCTGTTTTGCATAAGAAGGTTTAAAATTCGGATAAAATCTATAATCTGATCTATTCCATTTGTTTTCTGTAATGCAGCAATATTTTCACCAATGTTTATTGTTAATTTAGGAGCTACTTTAAAGCCTACCTCTGAATTACTGATGAAATTTTTAAGTTCCGTAAATTCCGGTAATTCAAAAAATGCAGTGATCTTTTTGTGAGGATCAAAAAAAATAGAGATGGCATGAACTTTCTGCTTTTCGTTTTTCTCAAAGTTGCCTCTGAAAACATGGGATTGATTCGCTCCGAGATAGAAAATATCACCAGCCTCAAAATTAAAGAGATTCTGTTCTATGGCCAGTGTTCCGTGTCCTCTAAGAATCCACATGATCTGTGTTTCTGTATGACGGTGGAAATATGGATAGAAATTAGGCATTATATCTTCCTGAATGCGGATACTTTTGTTGGTATCGGCAGGAACAGAAAACTGGAGACTTTTCATCATATGAATGCTTTATTGGGTTATTAGATTTGCAAGGTTAAAATATTGCTGAAGGTAAGCAAAATATGAACATTAAATATCATATTAAAATCCAAATTTTACATATTCTTATTTTTAATGAATAAAGTACTATAAATAGTGCAAAATCGTAACTTTAAACTTTTAAAATAAAAAGTATTCATAACATATGTTTTCAGCACAAACTTATCAAGACAGAAGGTCCGTATTACAAAGAGGTGTGTCTAACGGAATCTTATTATTTCTGGGAAATATAGAGAATCCCGTAAATTTTGAGCATAATCCTTATTATTTCCGTCAGGACAGTACCTTTCTATACTATTTCGGAATTCAGGAACCCCGAATCGCAGCTATTATCGATATTGATGAAAATAAGACCATTGTTTTCGGAGATGAACTAAGTATCGACGATATTGTATGGATGGGCAGACAGGAAACATTGAAAGAGAAAAGTCTGAAATCCGGAGTACAGGAAACTTTACCTTATGCAGAGCTTTCTCAATATATTTTACAAGCAAAGGCTTCAGGAAGAAAAGTACATTACCTTCCTCCCTATCAGTCTTCCAATAAAATTGTACTGGGAGACCTTCTTGGGATTAAAATTGCGGAACTGCAACCTTCTGTAGAAATGATTAAAGCTGTTGTAAAACAGCGTTCTATCAAAGAAACTCAGGAAATTGTACAGATAGAACAGGCCGTGGATGTATCCAATGAAATGCATTTACTGGCGATGCGTGCAACGAAGCCGGGAATGAAAGAATATGAAATTGCCAATGCTATACAGCATCTTGCAGCCAATAAAGAATGCCAGATGTCTTATCCTCCTATTGTGACGATCAACGGAGGAATTCTGCATAATCATTATCGCCTCAATACCATGAAAGAAGGTGATCTTTTCCTGAATGATTCCGGAGCAGAAACTGCGATGGGATATGCTGGCGATCTTACCAGAACATTTCCTGTGGGGAAGACTTTTACCACAAAGCAAAAGGAAATGTATGAAGTGGTTCTGAATGCTTTTAATCAAGCTCAAAATCTTTTGAAACCGGGAATACGATTTAAAGATATTCACCTCAAAGCAGCACAGCATCTGGTAGAAGGACTTACCGATCTTGGGTTGATGAAAGGAAACCCTGAAGATGCTGTAAAGAATCATGCTCATACCCTATTCTTTCAGTGTGGACTCGGGCATATGATGGGACTTGATGTACATGATATGGAAGACCTTGGAGAACAATATATTGGTTATACAGAGAACGAACCAAAAGATACCAAAACATTCGGATTGAAGTCCTTACGTTTAGGAAAGGCTTTGGAATCAGGGTTTGTTGTAACAGTTGAGCCTGGTATTTACATGATTCCGGAACTTATTGATATGTGGCAGGCCGAAAACAAGAATGCAGACTTTATTAATTATGATAAAGTAAATGAATACCGGAGTTTCGGAGGAATCCGTGTGGAAGATGATTTCCTGATTACAGATAATGGATACAGACTTTTGGGGAACGGATTGATCAAAACCGTTGAAGAAATTGAAAATTACAGAGCTGACGGCACAGAAGACACAATGGACTCCGGATGGCAACGCTTATTATTCATTTACTAAAAAAGGAGTTGAAATTGTTGATATACTGCATCCCGGAAAAGATCAGATCCTTTTAAGCAGCAGCGAGCTGGTTCCTGCAGGGAGTTCTGAAGCCTTACAGGTACAGAGTTTTCAGATATCTCCTGATGATAAAAGTTTATTGCTTTTTGCCAATACAAAGAAAGTATGGAGAGATAATACCCGTGGAGATTACTGGATTTACGACAAAAATACCAAAAAGCTTACCCAACTGGGAAAAGGATTACCGGCTTCCTCACTGATGTTTGCAAAGTATTCTCCGGATGGCAAAAAAGTCGCATATGTATCTAAACATAATATTTATGTTGAAGATCTTTCCAACAATCAGCAGACTAAGATCACTACAGATGGTACAGACGGAATGATCAACGGAACTTTTGACTGGGTATATGAAGAGGAATTCGGAACTCAGGATGGATTCAGATGGTCTCCGGACGGAAGTAAAATTGCTTACTGGAAACTGGATGCACGTGGTACGAAAAACTTTCTGATGATTAATAATACGGATAGTCTGTATTCTTTTACCGTTCCGGTAGAATATCCAAAGGTAGGAGAAAATCCTTCGGGATGCAGTATCTGGTTTTATGATCTGGCCTCTAAATCTTCAAAGAAAGCTAATATTGCAGGGGATGAAATGCAAAACTATATCCCGAGAATGGAATGGGTGCTGGATTCTAAGTCCGTTATTCTGCAGCAACTGAACAGAAAGCAGAACCAGAGTAAAATTATCGTAGCAGATGCCAATTCCGGAAACAGTAAGACGATTCACACAGAAACCGATGCGGCATGGATTGATATAAAATCCCGATGGAATGACAACGACCCAAAGGGTTGGGACTGGATTGATAATGGAAAAGAATTCTTATGGCTTTCTGAAAAAGACGGATGGAGACATATTTATAAAATAGATATGAACGGTAAAGAGACATTGATTACAAAAGAAGCTTACGATGTTATAAAGCCGGAGTTCTTTGATGTTAAGAACAATCAGATTTACTTTTTAGCCTCCCCGAATAATGCCACTCAGAAATACCTGTACAAGGTAAGTATGAAAGGAGGAAAATCCCAAAAAGTAACCCCTGAATCCTATACGGGTTCTAATACTTATACGATATCACCTAATGGAAAAATTGCCATGTTTACCAATAACAGTATCAATGCATTTTCCGCAGATGCAGTGATATCACTTCCGGAACATAAAGAATTGGTTGCTGCCAACAGGTCCGC
Source organism: uncultured Chryseobacterium sp. (assembly GCA_965720825.1). Taxonomy (GTDB): domain Bacteria; phylum Bacteroidota; class Bacteroidia; order Flavobacteriales; family Weeksellaceae; genus Chryseobacterium. The sequence goes on from CBFQYI010000134.1 coordinate 8,150, forward strand.
AAAAGCAGATCCTGCGAAATCTAAAGCTGAATTTTTCCAGATTACCACCCAGGATGGAGTTACATTGGATGGATGGGTGGTAAAACCTAAAAATTTTGACCCTAATAAAAAGTATCCTATCGTCTTTACAGTGTATGGAGAACCTGCTATGCAAACGGTAACAGATGATTTTTATACCGGCTGGAACTGGTTATATGCTGGAGATATGGCTGAAGATGGTTATTTATATGTTTCTCTTGAAAATCGTGGAACACCTTCTCCGAGAGGACGTGAATGGAGAAAATCTGTCTATCGTAAAATAGGTCAGATGAATATCCGCGATCAGGCGATGGGTGCAAAAGCTTTATTTGCAAAATGGCCTTATATCGATACTTCAAGAGTTGCCGTATGGGGCTGGAGCGGTGGAGGCTCTTCTACCCTGAACCTTTTAGGGCAGTATCCTGATATTTATCAGACTGGTATTGCGATTGCTCCGGTTGCCAATCAGTTATTCTATGACAATATCTATCAGGAACGTTATATGGGACTTCCGCAGGAAAACAGAGAAGATTTTGTGAAAGGTTCACCATTATTTTATGCTAAAAACTTAAAAGGAAACCTTCTGTTGGTTCATGGAACAGGTGATGACAATGTACATTATCAGAATACAGAAGTTTATATTAACGAACTGGTAAAATACAACAAACAGTTTCAGCTGATGTCTTATCCTAACCGTAGCCACGCTATTAATGAAGGAGAAGGAACGTCGCTGCATCTGATAACTATGTTTACAAAGTATTTAAAAGAACACTGCCCTCCGGGAGCAAGATAAATAATGAAAGTCTCACAGTGATGTGGGACTTTTTTGTTTTTATATTCAAATAAAAATTCCCCGGATTGCTCCAGGGAAAAATAAGTGTCAAAACCTATAATTTTTTTATAGTGGTGTGGAATGATGTTATATAAAAAGCAACAATGGATGTGCCAAATTACTCACTATTTTATGAAATGTGACTTTTTGTGGTATCTTTTGTTGACTTCGTTTTCAATACCTTTTATTTCTATAGGATTATCACTAAATTTGGGTGAATAATTTCTAAAATCATTCATGAAACTACCACTCTCCTATTACTCCAATCAGGATGTTCTTTTTCTGGCTCAGGATCTTTTGGGAAAAGTACTTTTTACAGAAATCAATGGTGAAACAACGGCCGGAATCATTGTAGAAACAGAAGCCTATTTTGGCGTTAAGGATAAAGCTTCCCATGCGTATGGAGGCAGACGTACAGACCGTACAGAAACTTTATACAGTCATGGCGGTGTATCATACGTGTATCTTTGCTATGGGATTCATCATCTTTTCAATGTGGTGACTTCTGTGGAAGATGATCCTCATGCTGTTCTGGTAAGAGCTGTAGAACCTTTGATCGGCAAAGAAATCATGGAGAAGAGGAGAAATATGCCGGCCTCTAAACCTTCTATCTCTGCAGGTCCGGGATCAGCTGCCAAAGCCTTAGGCATTGATCGTTCATTTAACCGAAAAGATCTGAACGGACATGAAATCTGGATTGAAGATCATGGTATTTCGTATACTCCGGATAAAATCATTGCAGGTCCTCGTATAGGTGTTGCCTATGCACAGGAAGATGCTCTTTTACCCTGGCGTTTTTTTGTGAAAGGAAATAAATATGTGAGCAAACCCAATAAAGTGTAAACATCAGGATTTATGGACCGAATGATAAAACTCTTTATAGTGCATCACAAGACTTTCAAGAGAAAAACCCCGGTTCAAACCACTGGTATTGGGTAAAACCCATACTTTTGCCCCACAAAAATCTTCTGGCTGCTCTCCCCAAAGAATTTCTTTTTTCTTAGAAAATGCCTTGTACGCTGCTTTACCGAGAAAAGCAATATATTTCGGCTGGTATTTTGTTATTTTTATTTTAAAACTTTCAAGAGATTCATCAAATTCTTCCTTTGAAAGCTCGTCTGCACGGGAGGTTGCTCTAGCCACAGCGGTCGTCAGTCCATACCCGAAATCCAAAAGAGAAGTGTCATTTACAGCATCTATTTCACAGGGCGTAAACCCTGCCTGAT
>CBFQYI010000135.1:0-10203 GCA_965720825.1 uncultured Chryseobacterium sp.
CAATCCCGCAAAACACACTGATTATCAATATGATTATTATTAATCCAACAGATTAATTCACCAATCTTTAAAAATTAATCAAAGTTTAACCTAAGAAATAGAGGAAGAATCTTTACGAATGATTATTTTTGATAAAATATACACATTTAGAATGTCAATACACTTTAATCCACGAGATATCACATGGCTTGCCTTTAATGAAAGAGTTTTGCAGGAAGCTATGGATGAAAAAGTTCCCTTACATTTAAGAATACGTTTCCTTGGAATTTTCTCCAACAATTTAGATGAATTTTTCAGAGTACGTGTTGCCGGATTAAAGCGTGCCATGGATTTTAAAGAAAAAGTGATTGCTGAATCTTTCTACCAGCCACCCTCCAAAATCCTTCAGCGAATCAATGAAGTTGTCATGAGACAACAGCTGAATTTCGATAAAACCTGGAAAAAAATCCAGACCGAAATGGCAGACCATAAAGTTTCCATTAAAAATTCCAAAAATCTGACGGCAAAACAAAAAGAATTTGTCAGACAATATTTTGATGAAGTGGTAGAATCTAACGTGATCCCGATTCTTCTTCACGAAAATACACCTATGCCCTATCTGAGAGACAAAAGTCTTTATCTGGGGGTAGCCATGAGAAAAAAAGACTGGCAGTATTCCAGCAATTATGCCATTATTGAAATTCCTTCCCGTTTTGTGGGAAGATTCGTATTGCTGCCGACGGAAGATCCGGAAGAAAAAAATGTAATGTTACTGGAAGACGTGATTACCTTTAACCTTCCGCACATTTTCTCTTATTTCGGATATGATGAATTTGCGGCCAATGCATTTAAAGTAACAAAAGATGCAGAGCTGGATCTGGATAATGATATCAGAACCAACTTTGCAGAAAAAATAGAAAAAGGACTTAAAAACAGAAGAAAAGGAAAGCCTACCCGTTTTGTTTTTGATAAAGATATGGATAAAGCTTTGCTGGAACTCCTTATCAGAAAACTGAACTTAACGAAGAAAGACAGCATCATTCCCGGAGGAAAAATTCATAATTTCAAACATTTCATGGATTTCCCTGATGTTTTTGAAAAGTATGAAAGACCTGTAGAAAGAACTTCTTTTACTCATCAGGCGTTTGAACATGGGGAGAGAGTAACTGATGTTATTTTAAAAGAAGATGTACTCCTTACCTTCCCTTACCATAAGTACAATCCGGTGATTGATCTTCTCCGTGAAGCTGCTATGGATCCGGATGTAAAATCAATACAAATTACAGCGTACCGCCTGGCAAGCAGTTCAAAAATTATCAATGCTCTGATCTACGCGGCCAGAAATGGTAAAGAAGTAACTGTAATGCTGGAGCTTCAGGCAAGATTTGATGAAGAATCCAATCTTGAATGGAAAGATATGCTGGAACCTGAAGGAATTACTGTTCTTGTAGGGATTCCTAACAAAAAAGTACACGCCAAACTTTGTGTCATCAAAAAAAGAGCACACAATAAAACCATACAATATGGATTTGTAAGTACAGGAAATTTCAACGAAAAAACTGCCAGAATATATGGTGATCATCTGCTGCTGACTGCTGACCGTGGCATCATGGCAGATATCAATAAAGTCTTCAATGTGTTGAAAAAACAGAAAGATGACTTTATTTCTATTTTGAAAACTTGTAAAAATTTATTAGTTTGCCCTCAGTTTATGCGTGAAAAGATTGTTCACCATATCGATAAAGAAATCGAAGAAGCTAAGGCAGGAAGAAGAGCAGAAATCATTGTTAAAGTCAACTCAATGAGTGATCGTGCTCTGATTGAAAAAATATATGAAGCTGCCAAAGCCGGAGTGGTGACCAGAATGATCGTAAGAGGGATCTATTGTGCCGTCAATCAAAAGGAATTCAAAGAAAAAATAAAAGCCATCAGTATTGTAGACGAATACCTGGAACATGCCAGAGTCATGTATTTTTACAATAAAGGGGCTGAAGATATGTACATTTCTTCCGCAGACTGGATGACCAGAAACCTGGATTACAGAATTGAAGCAGCCGCTAAAATTACTGATAAAAACCTTAAGAAGGAATTAAAAGACATTCTGGACATCCAACTTAAAGATAACGTAAAGGCAAGGATTTTAGACAAAAAACTGAGCAATGAATACGTAAGAAATGATAAACACGAATGCCGATCACAAATAGAAACCTATAAATATTTAAAAGCTAAAACAAGCAAGAAATGAAGATAGCAGCGATAGACATAGGGAGTAATGCAGCCCGCCTTCTTATCAATGAAGTAAAGATCAACAACAGAAAGCCTGAATTCATCAAGCTCAACCTTCTCAGAATTCCTCTGAGACTGGGAATGGATGTTTTTACCATGGGAAAAATTGGTCCGGAGAGAGAAAAAATGGTCATTGACTCCATGAAAATCTTCAGTGATCTGATGAAAATATATAAAGTAGACCATTACAGAGCATGTGCGACCAGTGCCATGCGTGATGCTGCCAACGGTAATGATATCATCAATCTGGTAAAAGATACATCAGGAATTAATATTGAGATTATTTCCGGAGATGAAGAAGCTACCCTGATTTATGAAAACCACGTAGCAGAAGGCCTTGATAAAGAATTTGCCTATTTATACATTGACGTAGGCGGAGGTTCTACGGAACTCACCTTCTATGAAAACGGTAAAATGGTCTATGAAAAATCTTTCAATATCGGAACCATCCGTCTTCTCAACAATCTTGTGACGATGGACAACTGGAAAGAAATGAAGGATGAGATCAAGAAAAATATTGTCAGCAAAAAACCAATTGTTGCCATCGGGTCAGGAGGAAATATCAACAAAGTATTCTCTATGAGCAAAACCAAAGATGGGAAACCTATGTCTTTGTCTCACCTGAAAAAGGTTTACAAAGAACTCAATGAGCTTTCCGTAGAAGAAAGAATGACCAACTACAACCTGAGAGAAGACCGTGCTGATGTACTGGTACATGCACTGAGCATCTTCAACAATGTGATGTCATGGTCTGATATCAACAAGATTTTTGTTCCAAAAATTTCCGTAGCAGACGGATTGATCCATAATATTTACAGTCAGCTGCAACATAAAAAGTAACAACAAACAATAGTATTGAAAGCCAGCCATTTTTGAGCTGGCTTTTTTATTTTAAACGCCTTTCCCTCATTGTGTCATTGCAAGGAGCAACGCGACGAAGCAATCTCTATTATTAAGTTTTGGCTAGAGCCAATAGAAGTTGGCTCATTTTTTAAGGCGGGCTTTCTTCGTCTCCGCTCAGAAGCCCACCTCTATTGAATTATTAAATCCAGACATTTAAGACAACATCTTTTTACTTTTTACTTGTTACTTTTAATTAAAAAAAAATCCTAATTTTAAAGTAAAACCTCATCCTCATCCGTCATACCCACATCAATAGCAAAGCAATGAACCCAATCAAAATAATTCTTACAGGAGCTACTGGAATGGTAGGCGAAGGTGTTTTAATGGAATGTCTTGAAAATCCAAATGTCTCTGAAATCCTGAGTATAAGCCGAAAACCCTCTGGAAAAACCCATCCCAAGCTGAAAGAATACCTTGTCTCTGACTTCCTTTCAATAGATCTTCATGATGAAAAACTGAAAGGATATGATGCCTGTTTTTTCTGTGCTGGAATCAGCAGTGTTGGCATGAAGGAAGAAGAATACACCCAAATCACTTATGATACCACTCTTCATTTTGCGAAAGCTGTTTTGAACCAAAATCCTGAAATGGTGTTCAACTATGTTTCCGGCGCAAGTACAGACAGTACGGAGAGTGGAAAACTAATGTGGGCACGTGTAAAGGGCAGAACAGAAAATGATTTGAAAAGAATGAGTTTCAGAGGAGCTTATAATTTCCGTCCCGGATTTATGAAACCCGTTGAGGGTCAAACCAATGTAAAATGGTTTTTTAAACCTTTTATTTGGATTTTTCCTGTTTTTTTTCAGTCAAAATCATTAACTTTACACGAAGTGGGTAGAGCAATGATCAATGTGACACAAAAAGGATACCCTACATCTACTTTAGAAATTAGAGATATTAAAAATTTAGCGCTATGAGAGACATGTTAAAAAGAATTGTTCTGGTTATTTTTGTACTCTTGCTTGTGACTGCTGTTTCAGGATATTTTTATATGCAGAAACATCCTTTGGAAGGAAATAAATCAGGAACGATTTTAAACTTTTCCGGAAAATCAGGGAAATAATTTCATTTTAAAGTTTCTCATTCTAATATAATTTTATCTTTTATCGGAAATAAACCTATTTTTTAAACATTTCTTAAAATTCCATTAAAATAGTTGCGAAACATAAAGTTCATTTTTGTATTTATCTAATTGAAGCAAAAAATGATCAACAACTACCTATTAAAAGGGTCTGTGATTGCCGCATTCTTTTTTCAGAGCGGTCTTTTCGGGCAGACACTTATTCATTACTGGAATTTTAACGATAATACTTCTGCAGCTACAGTTACTACTCCTACTTCTACGATGGTGAATGGTTCTCTTGCAGCGATAGCCGGAGGAACAAGTGTGATTGATTTTGCCGGAGGTACCGGACAGAATTTTAACCTGCAAAATTTAAATGCCAGAAACGGTGATGGTTCCGGCACCCATTTAAGATTCAATAATCCGATTGGAGGGGCTTTACAGTTTAACCTTCCTACAACAGGATACAATAATATCATTGTTAAATTCACTACCAGAAGATCCGGTCAGGGAGCAGGAACACAGACGTGGTCTTATTCCACGGATGGAACTACTTATGTACAGTTCCAGACTGTGAATCCTCAGGATACCGATCCGCAATTGGTTACATTGAATTTTTCCACTATACAGGAAGCCAATAACAACCCTAATTTTAAATTAAAAGTAGAATTTTCCGCAACGGGAGGCGGAACGGGAGGCAACAATCGTTTTGACAACTTCACAGTGGATGCAACCCCTGCGGGAAACGTTGATACTACTCCACCAACAGTCACTTATCTGCCTGCTAATAGTACCAATAACGCTTCAACGACTGTAAATCCTACGTTATCTTTTAATGAAAATGTAAGATTAACAGATAATTCCGTAATCAATAATTCTAATGCACAGAATCTTATAGATTTCCGTTTGGGAAGTTCTTCAGGTACACAAGTTCCGTTCACTACAACTTTCAGTAGCAATACCATCACTGTAATTCCTGCTTCCGGACTTGTACCAGGGCAGACTTATTATCTGGCCCTTAAACCGAATATGGTTGAAGATTTTAGTGATAATGGGATAACAGCTGTTACTTCGAGTACTTTTACCACTGCCGGAACAGCAATTTCTTTAGAGAAGAATTTCATCAAAGTGAATGAAAATTCAGGAAGCCTTGCATTAAAAATCAATATTACCAATCCTTCGACCTCTTCGGTAAACCTTGTTGTAAAACCAGCGCCTTTCAGTACAGCTGACAACAATGATTTTACACTGGCCAATCAGACGATTAACATCACTCCATCTACAACGAGTTATACCGTTAATATCCCGATTATTGATGACACAGTGGCAGAACAGCAGGCAGAATATTTTGTGGTAAGCCTTGAAAATCCTGTTGGAGCAACAATATCAGGGGACAACTCTGCAACTGTTTATATTGTAGACAATGATAAACCGTCTCCGGTTCCTTCCCATCAGATCCAACTGAATTATCTCTTAAGTTTTGATCCTTCAGGAAATAATAACAGTTCTACAGAAATTGTAGTTCATGATCCATCCACACAACGTTTATTCACAATCAGCTCGATCACGGATGTATTTGATATTATTGATTTCAGTAATCCTTCAATACCTTCAGTCATAAAGACAGTGAATATGGCTCCTTATGGTGGTATCACAAGTATCGCTGTGAAAAACGGAATCATTGCAGCCGCCTCTCCTAATACTGATCCTCAGCAAAATGGATCTGTAGTATTTTTTGACATCAACGGAAATTTCCTGAAGCAGGTAACTGTAGGAGCTTTGCCGGACATGGTAACATTCTCTCCTGATGGAACAAAAGTAGTTACGGCCAACGAAGGAGAGCCTAATGACGCTTATACTGTAGATCCTGAAGGCACCATCAGTATCATTGATATTTCCGGAGGTGTTGGAAATCTTACCCAAAGTAATGTAACGACTCTTAACTTCAATAGTTTTGATTCTCAGGTAGCAGCATTAACAGCAACCGGTTTAAGAAAAGTAAGAACGAATAATACCCTTTCTCAGGATCTGGAACCGGAATATGTGACCATCAGTGCCGACAGTCAGAAAGCATGGGTTACCCTTCAGGAAAACAATGCCATTGCTGAGATTAATCTGGCAACCAAAACGATCACAGGAATCTGGGGATTGGGCAAAAAAGACATGAGTCTTCCGGGTAACGGATTTGATGCTTCAGACAATAATGGTGAGGTTCTAATCGCCAACTGGCCGGTAAAAGCCTATTATGTTCCGGATGCAGTACAAAATTATAAGGTAGGAAACACCAACTATATTGTAACGGCTAATGAAGGTGACGAAAAAGATCTTTCAGGATTTAGTGAAAGAACTACTGTAGGAGCAAACTCTTATATTTTAGATCCTGTATTGTTCCCGAATTCCAGTATTCTAAAAGCTTCTTATAACCTTGGAAGATTCAGGGTTTCCTCTGCTACAGGAAATACGGATGGAGATGCAGAGTTTGAAGAAATGGCAGCTTTAGGAGCACGTTCCTTTTCTATTTTCAATGCTGATACTAAACAGATTGTGTACGATAGCGGAGATCAGTTTGAAAGATATATTTCAGCTTATCATCCTTTGATTTTCAATGCGGATAATGAATCCAACGGAGCTAAAAACAGAAGCCGCGCCAAAGGTCCTGAACCGGAAGGAGTAGCATTAGGAAAGATCAATGGGCAGACGTATGCTTTCATCACACTGGAAAGAACCGGAGGTGTTATGGTTTATAATATTACAGATCCTAACAACCCTACGTTTACAGATTACAAACATTCCCGTTCTACTTCAGCATACGGAGGTGATAATGGTCCTGAAGGAATCATTTACATCGCTCCTGAAAATACTACAACCAATAAAGGCTACGTGATTATCGCCAATGAAATCAGTGGAACTTTATCCATGTATGAAGTAGCAACACCTGCAACGCTTGGAACAGATGAAGTAAAAACTGAACAGGCCACCTTTACTATATTCCCCAATCCTGTCAACAAAGGAAATATTCTTTATTTTAACAGAAAACAGGATTACGAATTGTACGATATGTCCGGAAAATTGATCGGAAAGGAAAAGAATGCCTTAACCATAAGTACTTCTACTCTTTCTACTGGTGTTTATCTGGTAAAAACGTCAGAAGGACAGATCAAGAGAGTCATTGTAAAGTAAACATAAATTACAGTATACCATTCTATTTGAAGCTTCGGATTTTCCGGAGCTTTTTTATTTACGAATAAAAATGATTAGTTTTAAACTTTTATAACCTCAATGAAAACACAATTAGAAAATATTATTCAGCAAGTCTGGCAAAAAGAAAAACGAAATCTTTTTACTTTTCTTACCGGTGCAGGAATCTCATCTGACAGCGGAATTCCTACCTATCGAGGAATAGATGGAATCTGGGTAAAAGGAACTCAGTTTCACAAACCTGAAGAATTTGGAACGTTACGTTATTTCAAACAACATCCTGAAGAAGTTTTGCAATATTCTCTTTTCAGAAAGAAAATGTTTGAAAATGCTTCTCCCAACGAAAGTCATTTTGAACTTGTCGATATTGAGACTCAACTTCAGGACAGATTTCATCTGATTACACAGAATATTGACAATCTTCATCGTCGTTCAGGAAGCCAAAAAATCTATGAAATTCATGGAAACAACCGGGAGATCAAATGTTCAAACGGATGTAAAGAGATCCTTAATTTACCTGGAGAAATAAATGGAAAAGACCTGGATGAAGATCTTACCACGAAAGATAGGGAACTTTTAACCTGTGCTCATTGCGGACATTGGATGCGCCCGAATATTTTATGGTTTGATGAATATTATGACGAAAAAACGAATAAAAAATTCAGTGCACTTAAAATTGCCAAAAACAGTGGTGTTCTTTTTATTGTTGGTACTTCCGGAGCAACGAGCCTTCCTATTGCCATTGCCGAAACCGCTCTTAAATATGGAGCTTTTATCGTAGACATTAATACGGAAGACAATAACTTCACTGAGCTGATCAAAAATAAAAAGAATACATTAATCATCCGGGAAAAATCTACTGAAGTATTAAAGGTGATTAAAGAAATTATTACAAAAACAGTCTCCTAAAGCAACCTTATTATTTATGATGATTTAACTTTTAAAATTCTTGAAAAAAGCATTTTATATCTATATTTACCCTCAACAAAAACCCAATTCACAATGAAAAATATTAAAACTGCAGGAATTTTTGCTTTTCTGCTACTGGGAACAGCTACCGTTTTCTCACAATCCAGAAAAGTAGAATCTACAAAAGGTGTAGAAAAAACAGAAGGTAATAAAGTGGTACATGTAGAAGGTGTAGGTCATACACTGAACTATGCGCTCAGCGGAGGCGTTGCTGAAGTAGAAGGTGGCGATAATACTGTAACCATCAAAGGAAGTGCAAAAAAGATTGCAGTTTCGGGGACAGGCAATAAAGTATACATTGATAAAGTGGATAAGGTAACTATCGAAGGTGGTGGTAATATAGTGTACTACCGTACTGCAGGGACAAAATCCGGAAAACCCGATGTTTCTATAGAAGGGGTAGGAAACAAAGTTGTAAAACAATAATAATATTTTTCAGACTCTGAAAAATTTCATCATAAACCTCACATGTTTTTTAAAATATGTGAGGTTTGATCTATACTTATATTTATTGTAAACAAAAAAGACAGGCCTTAAAAAAGCCTGTCTTTTAAAAATATCTCAGATATAATTTTACTCTACGTTGATTACCTTTTCGATTTCCGGAGCATGTTGTTTGATTGTATTTTCAACCCCTAGTTTTAAGGTTGAAAAATTCAATGAACACCCGGAACAGTTACCTAAAAGTTTCACAAACACCTGATTATCTTTCACATCAATAAGCTCAATATCACCTCCGTCTTTATTCAAAAACGGTCTGATGCTTTCCAGAGCTTCCATTACTCTTGTTACTGTATCTTCGTGCGTTATGTTTGTTTCCATATTTTTTCAGTTCAATTCGGTTTTTTCAAATTTTATTGAAATTATTATTATTTTGCTTTTGGCGAACATCCTGCCATTGTAGAGATCTTCACAGCTTCAGTAGGAGGAAGACTTTTATTTCTTTCCACTAAGCTTTCTACCATTTTTCTGGCAGTTTCTGTGTAGATATCTGCAATTTTAGAGCCTTCCTGAAGCGCAGCCGGTCTTCCGACATCTCCTGCCTCTCTGATACTTTGGATCAAAGGAATTTCTCCCAATACAGGAATTCCAAGATCTTCAGCTAAATATTGTGCTCCCTGGTTTCCAAAGATATAATATTTATTGTCAGGAAGTTCTTCCGGTGTAAAATACGCCATATTTTCAATTAATCCAAGAACCGGAATGTTAATACTTTCCATCTGGAACATCGCAATCCCTTTTCTTACATCTGCCAGTGCAACATGCTGAGGTGTACTTACAATCACAGCACCTGTTACCGGTACTTCCTGGATAATAGATAAGTGAATATCTCCTGTTCCCGGAGGAAGGTCAATTAATAAGAAATCCAGCTCTCCCCATGCAGCATCTCTGATCATCTGGTTCAAAGCTTTTGAAGCCATAGGACCTCTCCACACTACAGCCTGATTAGCTCCTGAGAAGTATCCTATTGAAAGCATTTTTACACCATAATTCTCGATAGGCTTCATAAGGTTCTTACCATTCACTTCCACAGAAATTGGCTTTTGCCCCTCTGTATCAAACATGGTAGGAACTGAAGGACCATAGATGTCAGCATCCAATAATCCTACTTTAAATCCCATTTTAGCAAGCGTTACTGCCATATTTGCAGAAACGGTAGATTTCCCTACTCCTCCTTTACCGGAAGCAATAGCGATAATATTTTGAATTCCAGGAATTTGTTTTCCTTTGATCTGACTTTGCTGAATTTCACTAGGCTCTGGAGAAACGATTTTAAGCTTTAAATGAATATCTTCTCCAAACTC
>CBFQYI010000136.1:0-10199 GCA_965720825.1 uncultured Chryseobacterium sp.
ACAAAAAAAGCAAATACATTGTGAGAAATCATCCAGGCTACCCCTAAAGAAATAGCACTGAGTGCTAAATAGGCATAAAGAAAATATTTCTGTTTAATGAAGCTCTGAACTCGTGTTCTGAAGGGTTTTACTACATGATCTTTCTCCAGATCGTAGAATTGGTTGATAATACCACCCGCAAGAATCGTAAGGACGGTACAAAAAATAATACCGTGTACTTTGAAGTCAAATACAAAATTTCTGAAAGATTCGTCCTGATTGAACAGGAAAAAAGTAGAAACATAGAGAGCAAACGTCAACAGAGCAGCTACAAAAAAACGAGCTCCGAGGAGAAAGCCCACGAATTGTGAAAATCTGTAAAATAGAGATTTTGAGAGATAGTTTTTAGATTGGAAAGGTTCTTTTTCAGAATTCATTCCAATCTATTTAAAATCTGTAAATCACTTCTTTTTGGAAGCCATCAAGCATTTTTTCTGCTTTTGCATAGTCTTTGGTAAATCCTAAGATATAGCCGCCTCCACCGCTACCGCACAGTTTCAGATAATAAGCGTTAGAATCCAGACCTTTTTTCCAGATGTTAAAAATACTTTCAGGAATCATTGGACGGAAGTGTTCATAAGCCCAGTGAGAAAGCTTTTTAAGATTTCTGAAGAATGGATTCATGTCTTTTTTAAGGAAAGATTCGATACATGCGTTGTTGTAACGGATGAACTCTTCTTTCAGGGTTTTACGGAAACCTTCTGTTTTCATCTTTTCGAAGAAAATCTGGATCATAGGTCCTGTCTCTCCAGTCATTCCGGAATCAATCAGGAAAATAGCTCCTTTTCCTTCTTCACCTTCCGGAATATCTACCCTGTCTAAATTTTCTTTATTTTCGATAAGGATTGGCAGATTCATATAACAGATCAGTGGATCCATCCCTGAACTTTTTCCATGGAAATAGCTTTCCATTTCACCAAAAACAGCTTTTAATTTTTTAAGATTATCTTTTGAAATGTTTTCAGGGTTCAGTTTGCTGATTGAATATTTTTCAAAAATAGCAGCTACCAAAGCCCCGGAACTTCCCACTCCATATCCCTGAGGAATATTGGAATCAAAGAAAAGTCCGTTTGAAATATCATTTTTGAAGCTCCCGATATCCAGCTTAAAGTCGTCAGAAAGATCAAGTGCTGTAAGAAATTCAGAATATTTCTGCAGATGTCTGTTGGAATTAAGTTCAAACTCAGAACTCAAATCTGAAAATTTCAAAGTTCCTTTATAGAAGCTGTAAGGTACTACAAGCCCCTGGGAATCTTCAATCATTCCATATTCTCCAAACAGGATTATTTTTGCATAAAATAAAGGGTTGGTCATATTGACAATAAATCTTTTTGCAAAGTTAAAAATTATTCCGCTGAATATAAGCAAAACTCAGGCCGAATTGTCTTCTATTTTACTTTATTCAATTCTTCTATTAAAAATACGAAAAAAATATGGTAAATAAATATAATTTCATAGATAAAATTCAATGAATTACTTTGATAAAAAAAGACGTTAAAAATAACGTCTTTTAATTTTATAATGTTTCTCTGTCTTTTCTCATTTTAACGTTCAGGAATCGTATTAAAATTAATCCTTCTCCAAAGAATATCGTCATGGACAATGCTGCAATACGCATATTATTGAAATGTTCAATCAATGTTGCAAAGATGAATGTTCCAATAATGATGGCTATTTTCTCCAATACATCATAGAAACTGAAGTAGGTAGTGTTCTCCATTGAGTTTTCAGGAAGTAATTTTGAATAGGTGGATCTGGACATCGCCTGAAGTCCTCCCATTACTAAACCTACTACTGCGGCTACTCCATAAAATTGATATTCTACCGTAGGGTTTTCTTTGTTCAGGAAATAAGCCCATAGACAAGCTACAATCCAAAGTACAATAGCAATTGAAATCACGTTTCTGTTACCAATTCTTTTGGATAATCTTGAGAAAATAACAGCTCCTATGATGGCCTCAATCTGAATCACCAAAAGAGTTCCGATCAGTTTATCCTGAGCAAGATTGATCTCACTCTTTCCAAATAATGTAGCCATAAGGAAAATCGTCTGCATTCCTACACTGTAAAAGAAGAAACTCGACAGGAAGAATTTCAGATTTCTATCTTTGAAAAGCTCTCCTCCTACTTTAAACAGTTCATGAAAACTTTCTTTGGCTATGTCTTTATAGAAACTCAGGTTATCTTTAAATACCTCGAAGAAGCCACCCTGTTCTTCATGTTTTTTGAAGATATTCTTATAGTTCAGGAGTACTAAATCTTTAGGAAGTTTATCTTTCACATCCCCAAATTGAGGAAGATGTTTGAATGTATATTGAGAAAACCCGAACCACCATGCTCCTGTTAAAAGGAAACTGATTCTTGTAAACAGTAGTTGCTGGGCTGCTCCTTTGGCAAAAACCTGAATCAAAATTAAACAGATTACTACTAGAACAACAGAACCAATATATCCGTAAACATACCCTTTTGCAGAAAGTGCATCCTGTCTGTCCGGTGTGGCAATATCCGGAAGAAAAGAGTTATAAAAAACTAAACTTCCCCAGAAACCTACACTGGCTGTAATACTGAATAAAAGTCCTAAAAATACGTTGTGCATTCCTGTAAACATGGCTAATCCCATACAAGATGTTGCTCCAAGATAACAGAAAAACTGCAGGAAAGACTTTTTGTTTCCAATGGTATCTGCTAATGAAGATAAAAATGGAGACAGTAATACCACAATAAAGAATGATATGGTAAGGGAATATCCATATACCGCATCCGGCTGATATTCTTCTCCGAAAATTTTGATCATATGCCTTACCGGAACATCAATCCAGGTTTTTGTTTCCGCTATATATTCTTTTTTCTCGTAAGCGGTGGTAAGGATAGAGTAATAAATGGGGAAAATGGTAGAGGTAATCACCAGGGAATAAACAGAATTTGCCCAGTCATATACAGCCCAGGCTTTCATAATTTTCGGATTATTCTTTATGTTTTTAGGCTGTCGATTCTCAGTTTCAGACATTTCAAATATATATTAGTAGCACAAAAATAGAAAAACTACGGAATATTCTACGGTTTTTAATATTATTTTGAAAATAATAATTGTAAGGTATTGAAATCATTCAGCAAAGTTTTAATCTTACTGTATACTTTATAGGGTTTGAAACTCCTCCGTCTATGTTGGTAAATGATGTATTGATGAGTCTGAATGTATGATTGAAGATAGTATCATTTTATTCTGTAACGGAAAAATCGGGGTACAAAGACCCCGATTTTAATATTTTAAACACAAAATGTGTTTGTATGTGTCAATTATAGGTTTTCAATTACAATTGCAGAAGCACCACCACCACCATTACAGATAGCAGCAGCTCCGTATTTCGCATTATTTTGCTTCAATACGTTGATTAATGTAACAATGATTCTTGAACCTGAACTTCCCAGTGGGTGTCCTAATGCTACAGCCCCTCCGTTTACGTTTACTTTTGCAGCATCTAATCCTAAGATTTTGTTGTTAGCTAATCCTACTACTGAAAACGCTTCATTGAATTCGAAGAAATCAATATCAGAAACTTCTAATCCTGCTTTTTTAAGAGCGATTGGTAACGCTTTTGCCGGAGCAGTTGTAAAGTTTTCAGGCTCGTGTGCTGCATCAGCGTAAGAAACAATTTTTGCCAGAGGCTTTAATCCAAGTTCTTCCATTTTTTCTTTGGAAACAAGGATTAATGCAGAAGCACCATCGTTCAAAGTAGATGCATTTGCTGCAGTTACTGTTCCTTCTTCTTTTTTGAATACAGTAGGAAGTGTTGAAATTCTATCGAAGTTTACTGCTTTATATTCTTCATCTTCAGCAAAGATTACAGGTTCTCCTTTTCTCTGAGGAATAGAAAACGGTACAATTTCTTCGTTGAATTTACCTTCGCTCCAAGCTTTTGCAGATCTTTTGTAAGATTCTACAGCGAAGTTATCCTGATCTTCTCTTGTAATATTATAGTCTACGGCGCATTTTTCTGCGCATACTCCCATATGGACTTTATTGTATACGTCTGTAAGACCGTCAAGTACCATTCCGTCAAGCATTTTGATATCGCCCAATTTTGTAGCGACTCTTGCGTTGTAATAATGAGGAACTAAAGACATATTCTCCATACCTCCTGCAACAATTACGTCAGCATCACCAGCTTTGATAGCCTGAGCTGCCATTGTTACAGCCTTCATTCCTGAAGCACAAACTTTATTTACTGTAGTAGAAGGTGTATTGATTGAAAGACCTGCTCCTAAAGCAACCTGACGAGCCGGCGCCTGGCCTTCCCCTGCCTGAAGAACATTTCCCATATAGATTTCCTGAACATGATTAGGATCTAAACCAATTTTATCTAATGCTCCTTTTACGGCAGTTGCTCCCAGTTTTGTAGCCGGAACTGTTGATAAGCTTCCCATAAAACTCCCCATAGGTGTTCTTACTGCGGAAACAATGAATACTTCTTTCATGTATATAATTTTTATTTTAGCTAAAACGGAATAAAAATTCCATTTTTATAGTTAGAATTTATTTCACTTTTACGTATACCAGATCAAACTGAGTCCCTTCAATTTTGGTATTCACTTTCAGAAGATTATCCTGAGTAGCTACTATTTTATTATTGAAGACATCTCCTATCTGTGCGGGATCATTTTTATCGGATTTTTCCATCACGATTGCTTTATAATTGCAGTCATCCACAAAAACCAATGTCGATTTGATGTAATCTTTTCCATTATTGAAATATTCGGTTTGAACATTATCTTTAATGGTCATGTACCATATTGCTTCCGGGTAATTGGGTCTTGTGAACTTCCCTTCTTTTATATTCGCACATTTAGGCGGATTATCCGGTTTTTTCTGTTCTGTTGCCTGAGCGTGAATCTGTGTAGCTGCTGTCAACAAAATACCTGCTGAAAATATTTTTAAGAAGTTCATATTTATATTTGTGTTCTGTTGTTAACTTTTTTATTTCCTCCGGCAAAAACCATCAGAAAAGCGCCTAAAAACTCTACAGCCCAACCCCATTTCAGCTTGACGATCCCTGCAAAAGTTTCCTGCCAGGATTTGAATGGTAAAAAGCTAAAGTACTGCAGTGACTGCATTTTTACAGCTACTAAGGTAAATCCGAATAAAAGAATAAGCAAAATACCAAAAAGTCTAACGATTTTAGCACTGTTATTTACAATTCCAAAAACGGCACAAGCAGAAAAGATCCAGCATGCAATAGCCAGATAATGATCAAGCTTCCAATAGTTCCAGTTCCCAATGACAGGCACGTGTACCAAGGGTAAAAAACTGCCTACAATTACTAATAGTAATCCTAATAACTGAATATTTTTCATATTTACTAAAGTGCCAAAATACAAAAAAAAACACACTTTTAAAGCGTGTGTTTTAAAAATACAATTTCAGTGCACAAACGTTCGTTAGTCACAAAAAAAGATCACTATTATTATTTATTAATTAAAAAAATAATTTATTTGTTATTGAATTAAAAATCACTATTTACAATTTTCATCCCGATATGAAGTCCATATTTTTCTCCGGCAAAGCTTTATTATCTAAAAGGATATGAAAATAAAAAAAATTGCATTTTTTTTCAAAAATGCAATTTAATATCTTAATAAATATAAGTTTCAATTAATGTTTTACAGATGAAACATCTTCCGGGTTATGTTTATGCTTGAACAATACAGCAAAGAAAACCGCCAGTATTAATGCATAGATTGCAAAAGAAAGCCATATTTGCTGCCAGTCTTTTACCATCACAATAGAGGAAAGAGTTCCGTCTGAATTGACAGCTGCGTTAAAGCTGGTCTTTAAAATGTTCAGAAAAGTAGGATTATCAGGGGTTGTTTCCAGATAAGCAGACAGATCTGAAGCTGTAGAAAACTTATGGGTAAAGAACTTATCAATAGCCCATCCTGCGGCATAACTTCCGAAAACTGCACCAAACCCGTTGGTCATCATCATGAATAATCCCTGAGCTGATGAACGTATCTTTTTATCGGTAGTTGTTTCCACGAAAAGTGATCCTGAGATATTAAAGAAATCGAAAGCCATTCCATACACGATACATGAAAGAATGATTAACGAAAGTCCAAATCCGTCCGGCACACCATAAGCAAAGAATCCAAATCTTAAAACCCAAGCCAGCATAGACATCAGCATTACTTTTTTAATTCCAAATTTCTTCAGGAAGAAAGGAATTGCCAAAATAAACAGGGTTTCTGAAACCTGAGAAATAGACATAATAATGGTAGATCTCTGTACTACGAATGAGTCTGCATATTTAGGAAAATGAGCAAATTCACTTAAAAATACGTCGCCATATGCATTGGTGAGTTGAAGTGCAGCTCCCAAAAGCATTGAAAACATAAAGAATAATGCCATTTTATAGTTTCCAAAAAGCTTAAATGCATTTAAGCCTAATTGCTCGGATAACGGCGAATTTTTGTCAATCAGTTTTTGTGGTGGACATTTTGGAAGTGTAAGGGCATAAATTCCTAAGAAAATCGCTACGACACCTCCGATATAAAACTGACCTTCTGTTGCTTTATTTCCACTAAGGTTGGTGATCCACATGGCAACAATAAAACCAATAGTTCCCCATACACGAATCGGCGGAAAGTCTTTCACCACATCCAGATTGTTATTTTTCAGGATTGTATAAGAAATTGAATTGGCAAGTGCAATGGTAGGCATGTAGAAACACATGGCCACGAGCATTACCGAAAAGAAGGAATTCGGATCTGCAGAATGAGGTAGTATAAAAAGAATAACCCCATAAAGAATGTGTAATACTGAAAATATGCGCTCCGCATTTACCCAACGGTCAGCAATAATTCCAGTAATGGTTGGCATAAAGATGGAAGCAATTCCCATTGTTCCGAACACAGCTCCAAACTGAGTTCCTTCCCAATGTTTTGTACCAAACCAGAAGTTTGCCATCGTAATCAGCCAGGCTCCCCAAACGAAAAATTGGAGAAAACTGAGGATGGTCAGTCGTAATTTTAAATTCATAGTTTATATAAAAAGTATCTCTTTAATCAATTTTCTTTTTCCTCCTCTTGATTTCTTCCTGGATTTCAAGGGCAGTATCATAGTCTTCTTCTTTAACGGCTTCGTCTAATAATTTCTGAAGCTCTTCCATAGAAAGAGATTTTAAGTTATCTTCTGTCTGTACAGTTTCTGAGAATGATTGTTCTTCTTTTGAAACATCTTCCAGTTCCAATAAAATTCCGGCTTCATTTAAAACCTGCTGCGTTGTAAATATTGGCGCATCAAATCTTACGGCCATTGCAACCGCATCGGAAGTTCTGGCATCAAGGATCAGTTCTTCTTCCGTTACTTTATTTTTAAAGTTGATATTTGAAAAGAAAACTCCGTCTACTATCTGATAGATAATGACAGAAATCAACTCATAATTGGCAGAAACTATAAATTTTGTAAATAAATCATGTGTAAGAGGACGCGGTGGATGAATATCTTTTTCCAATCCGAGAGAGATAGACTGGGCTTCGAAATTTCCTATGACAACAGGTAATTTTATGTGTGTTTCTTCATGTTCCAATAACAATGCATAAGCCCCCGACTGGGTCTGGCTGTACGATATTCCGCGAATAATTAGCTGCTTATAATCCATAGCTACAAATATAGATTAATTTTTTATTGTGTTTTCACTTTTTTACGCAAAAATAAAAGCCCGGAAAGCCGAGCTTTTATCTGTATAGTTGATGATTGTCAAACGTCAATAGTGAATTTTGCTTCTCAAGTGATTTATTTAATTAAAAATCGACGAGCAAAGCGAGAATTGACTATTCACAATTCACTTTCTTATCCTTTAATTGCTTTAATTTTCTCTGTTAATGCAGGAATAATCTGGAAAGCATCTCCTACTACTCCGTAGTCAGCAGACTTGAAGAACGGTGCTTCAGGATCACTGTTGATTACTACAATAGTTTTTGAAGAGTTAACTCCGGCAAGGTGCTGAATAGCTCCTGAAATTCCTACTGCAACGTAAAGATTAGGTGCAATTGCTTTACCTGTTTGTCCTACGTGCTCTGTGTGAGGTCTCCATCCGATATCAGAAACCGGTTTAGAACATGCTGTAGCAGCTCCTAAAACGTTTGCCAAATCTTCGATCATTCCCCAGTTTTCAGGTCCTTTCATTCCTCTACCGGCAGAAACAACAACTTCAGCTTCTTTAAGGTCTAATTTACCTGAACTCTGCTCGTGAGAAATCACTTTAGTATCTTCATTAGCTACTGATAAGTTTTTCACTTCTTCTGAACCTGATACTGCATTTTCTTTAACACCGAAAGCGTTTTGAGAAACAGTAACGATTACTCCGTTTCCTTCTGCTTTTGCATGCATGAAACCTTTTCCTGAGAATGCTCTTCTTTTTACCTGGAAAGGAGAAAGGCTTTCTGGAGCTTCCAATGCATTAGTAATTAAAGAATAGTTCTTCATTACTGCAAGCATAGGAGCAATGGAAGAAGCATCAGTAGTGTGAGGGAAAACGATGATATTTCCGTCTGCCACTTCACTTACAGCCTGTGCGAATGCTTTTGCTGAGAAATTTTTAAGACCTTCGTCTTTGATATTGATTACGTTTGATGCTCCATATTTGTATAATAAATCTGAAGAATCTGTTGGGTTTACAGAGATTGCCGTAACGGTATCTCCTGCTTTATCAGCGATAGCTTTAGCATAAGAAACTGCTTCAAAAGCTGCTTTTTTGTAAACTCCGTTTATATTTTCTGCGTATACGAATACTGCCATTTCTAATTTGTTTAAGGTTTAACGTCCAAGATTCAAGGTTATCCAATTCTGAATAGTAATGAAATTCAGATCATGTCTGATGACATCAAATTTTATCCTGAATCTTTTTACTTTTTACTTGATTCTTATTAAATTACTTTAGCTTCTTCGTGAAGTAATCTTACCAATTCATCAAGATTATCCGGAGAAACCATTTTCACAGCAGCTCTTGGCGGAACGCTGTCATAAGATACTCCCTGAACTTTTACTTCTGAAGAAGAAGGTTCTACTACCTGCAAAGGTTTTGTTCTTGCAGACATAATTCCTCTCATATTCGGGATGATAAGATCTTTCTCATCTACTAGTCCTTTCTGACCTGCAATAATTGCCGGTAATTTTACAGAAATAGTTTCTTTTCCTCCTTCAATTTCTCTTACTGCAGTAGCTTCGCTTCCGTTAACGTCTAATCCTACTGAAGCGTTTACGAAAGGCTGGTTTAATAACTGAGCTACCATTCCGGGAACAGAACCTCCGTTATAATCGATAGATTCTTTTCCGCAAAGGATAAGATCATATCCTCCGTTTTGAGCTACAGCTGCAATTTCTTTTGCTGTAGAATAGCTGTCTTTCGGATCAAGATTTACTCTTACAGCATCGTTAGCCCCAATAGCTAAAGCTTTTCTGATTACAGGTTCTGTAGCAGCATCACCTACGTTGATTACTGTTACTGTTGCTCCCTGAGATTCCTGAAGTTTAACCGCTTTTGTCAACGCAAATTCGTCTAGAGGATTAATTACCCACTGAATTCCGTTTTTGTCGAAAGCAGATTTGTCTGCTGTAAAGTTAATTTTGGAAGTAGTATCCGGAACACTACTAATACAAACTAATATTTTCATGTGTACTATTTTATTTTTTCCCTTTTGGCGCATAAAATCATGACAGTTTATGCAGAGATTTTGTTTGAATTAATTTTTGCTAATATAAATAAAAAATATATTATGCATGCATAATACTTATTAAATTATTATTCAATACATTAGATGTAGTTACTTAGCTGGTTTCGTTGCCCTAAACTCTATTTTACTTGGCAAAACTCTTGGATTCATCTTTAAAATATCCAATATAAGATTCCCCATATCTTCAGGCTGGATCTTCCAACTGTCCTTTTCAGACGGAATATTTCCGTTAAAATGAGTGGCTACAGATCCTGGCATGATCACCGTAGATTTGATATTGTATTTCCTTAGATCAATCATAGCAGCCTGTGTGAAACCTACCACTCCGAATTTTGAAGCGTTGTATCCTGTGCCATTTTCAAAGAAATTCGCTCCTGCGAGACTGGAAATGGTGATATAGTAGCCTTCTGTCTTTTTCAGTTCTTCCACAG
>CBFQYI010000137.1:0-10196 GCA_965720825.1 uncultured Chryseobacterium sp.
TCAACCTCGGGATATTTTTTTTGAGAAAAAATCGTGTTTAAAATAAAAACACTGGTATCTCGTTATTCAAATAAAAACTACTACCCTTGATCACAAATTAAAAGAGAAGCACCAAATTTTAATTTAATATTAATTAATGAAAAAAGTACTTTTACTTCTTTGTTGTATGTTTTTTGTTACTATGTCTTCTCAAAAAAAAGGGAAAGACTACAGTAATATTTTGAAAAGTAAGAATATCTACGAGATCAATGCCTTTTTAAGAGATGCTCACCCTGATGATCCCCGAAGATCTGTTTTGAAACCCAGGGTAATGGAAATGATGAAAGAGTACATCAAAAATGCACACCCTGCTGATCAAAAGGTAAAAGACATGCAGGAAATGCTTGCTATGTTGAGGAGAAGACCTTCTACCAAAATTACTTTTGATGAAATGAATGCCATCATCAAACAAAAGCAAATTGCAAAATACAAAGCTGAGCTAGCTGCAAAACAATCTACCACAGTGTATACACCTAGTACTGCTCAAAATACATATGTTGTCAACACCACTGCCAATACCGCAATTCCCAATGCTGAAGCAGAAGAATTCAACATGCTGATGGCAGTTTCTCCTGTAGAACATAAAAACAGGACTGTAAAAATTTTAAATTCCTTATTTGATAATGATCCTAATGCTAAAGAATGTATTGTTTTAATTCAAAATAAATCAGATTGCAACATCATTGTAAGAATGGAAGGTGTAGGAACTACCAAATACAGACTGGCAGTTCCTGCTCAGGGTGAAGGCTCCATTGTGATAGATAAAGGGCAATATCTTTTTACCAGCCTGGTTTGCGGAGCTCAATATGCTTCACAAAAAACAATTGAAAGGCCAATTATGGTAGCTTTGGGAGGTCAATAATACAAACTAAATACGAATGATCTCTATGTCTTTTACTACCAAAAGACATAGAGACTCCATAAATTTTCACTATTTTTGCACTCATTTTATAACTCAATGGGCAAGAATAAATTAGCAAGATTTGCAGAAAACAAAATATTACCGAATGTAATCCAGCCAACAAGAGAAGATGCTTTAAATGGTTTCGATCTTAAAGGAAAATGGAGAGACAATTTTTTTAAAAATGAGAATCCTATCGTATTGGAATTGGGCTGTGGAAAAGGAGAATATTCTGTAGGGCTCGCAAAAACATTTCCTGAAAAAAACTTCATCGGGGTTGATATTAAAGGGGCCAGATTTTGGTTTGGTGCTAAAGAGGCTGTGGATAACAACATGACTAATGTAGCGTTTTTGAGAACTCAGATCGAACTTGTAGATTATTTCTTTGCTGAAAATGAAGTAGATGAAATCTGGATTACATTCCCGGATCCACAGATTAAATACAAAAGAACAAAACACAGATTAACACATCCGGATTTTTTAAACCGATATAAAAAATTCCTGAAGCCAGGAGGCATTATTCACCTGAAAACCGATTCAGAATTCCTGCATGGATATACGCTTGGGTATCTACAAGGAGCAGGTTATGAAATCATTTCTGCCCATCATGATATCTATGGTGCACCTGAATACGATCCTAATACGGAACATTTGAGAGATATCAAAACGTATTATGAAGAGCTATTCTCAGCGAAAGGAAAAACTATTACTTACATCAAATTCCGGATAAGCTGATGAAATAAACAAACTTGATGAAAAAAAAATTTTTAACGATTTTATTCTTCACATTTCTTATTCCCAACTTTACACAGGCTCAGAAAAGCAGTAGAGATATTTTAAAAAGCACAAACATCAAAGAAATTGAAGAATACCTGAAGAACGCACACCCTGACGATCCTAAAAAGACTGTGCTGAAGCCAAAGCTTATTGCACTAAAAAACACAGAATGGACAAAGGGAGCACTTACAGCCAAACCGATGGAAACAAGGCCTGTTATTGCAGATATTCCCAAAAGTGCGATGAGAAATCCTAATTCAAATGATGCTGAAGAGTTCAAAAAGCTTATTACTGAAACCTCTGCTGAACATAAGGAAAAAACAGCAAGGGTACTGAATGCAATGTTTAATGAGGATATTAGCCGTAATGAAGCAATTCTCTTATTCAAAAATAATTCTGACTGTAATATTATATTGCGGATAGAAGGAAAAGAGTTTTACAATCTTGCTGTTCCTGCTCATGCAGAAAATTTCATTGTACTTAAGAAAGGTTCATATACGTTTAACAGTAATATCTGTGATATGAAATATTCCTCTCAGAAAGATATTAAAAAAAGTATATTTGTAACGGTAGATAATCCAAAATCCTCCAACATGGAATTGAAATCTACTCAAAAGGAACCGATAACGGAAAAGTCACAGAAAAAACAAAAGTCAAAAAATAAAATAGGATGAAAAAACTATTCGTTCTTACCGGAATTTCGTTGATTCTTGCCAGCTGTAATGTAAATTATGGAGGCTATCCGGGAAGAACTTCCTACCCTTATCCTGCTAACAATACAGGGAACAGAGCCAATACAGAAAGAGAGTATAATGATCTTATAAAGACTTACAAGCCGGAAACAGCTGATGTACTTAATGATCTTCTCAACAGTGATGATCCTAAAAATCCTAAGACCTCTATTTCTGTAGAAAATAAATCTTCATGTAATATGGTCCTTACGGTAAGCGGAGGCAATTTCTTCAAGAAGATTCCCATTGGTGCAGGAAAAATCGGATATACAATGGTTCCAAAAAATCAGAACTACAGATTATCCGGAGTAGTTTGTAATTCTAATTACCAGTCTACAAAGTTTGTCACAACTTCTTACTCTATAAAACTTTCAAACTAAAATATAACCTGCAGAATTCTGTAGGTTTTTATTTTTAATGAAATACTTTGAACTTTTATTTTAGTCAATAGCCAAAGGACACAAAACAACATTACTTTTAAAGCTTTTCAAAATAAAATTCATCACTAAGTATAAAAAAGAGTTTGCACTGTCTAAAAACACTTAATAATACAATAGAAGGAAGCAATATTCATATTTCAATGCTTTGAAATAAAGTTAAACGACCTAAAACTCATTTATTAAAAGCGAAAAAGGGTATAAATCAAAAACACGATCCTAAGAAATCACTCTTGGTATACATAAAAAAAACGCTGGATCGAAATCCAGCGTTTTTCCTATATTAAAGAAAATCTTCAATTATTCTGCATCGAAATCAGCATCTGTATCAGCAGATACTTTTTCTCCTTCTTCTTTAGATTTTTCTTTATCAGCTTTTCTTTGAGACTGACCTTCTTTGATAGATTCAGAAACTACGCTAAGGATCATATCAATAGACTTAGAAGCATCATCGTTTCCTGGGATAACGAAGTCAACTTTTCTAGGGTCAGAGTTTGTATCAACGATACCGAAAACTGGAATACCTAGTTTCTTAGCTTCAGTTACCGCGATGTGTTCTCTTAAGATATCAACTACAAATACAGCAGATGGAAGTCTCACCATGTCAGCAATAGAACCTAAGTTCTTCTCTAGGTTAGCTCTTTGTCTGTCAACTTGTAATCTTTCTTTTTTAGATAAAGTTTCGAACGTACCGTCTTTTTTCATTTTGTCGATAGAGTTCATCTTCTTTACAGCCTTTCTGATAGTAACGAAGTTCGTTAACATACCACCTGGCCATCTTTCTGTAATATAAGGCATATTAAGTTCAGAAGCGTGTTTTGCAACCACTTCTTTCGCTTGCTTCTTAGTAGCTACGAAAAGAACTTTTTTACCTGCAGAAGTTAATTTTTCTAAAGCGCTGCACGCTTCATCCAATTTAACTGCTGTTTTATGTAAGTCTACAATGTGAATACCGTTTTTCTCCATAAAAATGTATGGAGCCATATTTGGATTCCACTTTCTAGTCATGTGACCGAAGTGTACGCCAGCCTCTAAAAGGTCTTTTACATTTGCTTTTGCCATGTTTTCTGTTTTTGTTAGTTTACTTTCCGTCTTTTAAACAATCAACAACTTCTTTAGATGGGAGAAGCGTTTGGATGCTAAACGTAACGGGCAATTGGCGGTTTGCTTTTTGCTTTTGGCAATGGGCTTTTCGCCGAGATTAAGTTTAAAAAAAATTTAATACATTCCTGTAGCCAATAGCCATAAGCCATCTGCCAACGAGAAATCTTAACGTTTTGAGAATTGGAATCTCTTTCTTGCTTTTTTCTGACCTGGCTTCTTTCTTTCCACCATTCTTGCGTCTCTTGTAAGTAAACCAGCTGGCTTCAATGCTAATCTGAACTCAGCGTTGATTTCGCATAAAGCTCTAGAAATACCTAATCTGATAGCCTCTGCCTGACCTGTATTTCCACCACCGAATACGTTTACGGTAACGTCATACTGACCAACAGTCTCAGAAAGGATAAACGGTTGGTTTAATTTGTAAACCATCACGTCTGTAGAGAAATATTCTTTAGCATCTTTACCGTTTACTGTAATAACACCAGAACCTGGTTTTACATAAACTCTAGCTACAGAAGTTTTTCTTCTTCCGATTTTGTGAACTATAGACATAATTAATTATTTAAATTCGTTAACATTAATTGTTTTTGGCTGTTGAGCTTCATGTTTGTGCTCAGTTCCTTCATATAAATAAAGGTTCTTAAGGATAGCAGCTCCTAATCTGTTTTTAGGTAACATACCTTTTACAGACTTCTCTAATACCTTTAAAGAATCTTTCTTTTGAAGTTCAGCCGCAGTCATAGACTTCTGTCCACCAGGATATCCTGTATGCCAGATATAAGTCTTATCAGCCCACTTGTTTCCGGAAAGTGTAATTTTCCCAGCATTCAAAACGATTACGTTATCACCACAATCTACGTGAGGTGTGTAGTTCGTTTTGTGCTTACCTCTCAAAATCTTTGCAACCGTAGAAGCTAATCTACCTAACGGCTGTCCTTCAGCGTCTACCACAACCCATTCTTTATTAGCAGTAGCTTTGTTCGCTGAAACAGTTTTGTAACTTAATGTATTCACACGTTTTAGTTAAAGATTAAACATAATTTACCCCTAAAAGGGTGTGCAAAGGTACAAATTATTTTCGTAACCCAAAAACATATTTTATTTAATCTATATATTCTTCATTCTACACCCCTCTATCAATAGATTTTAACACTATTTATAATTTTGGCACAGATCTTGCGAACTCATGAGCCGATGAAAAAAAACACTTCGAAGATTCTAAAAACACCAATGAAACAGCAAAGAGTTTATTCCCTCAACTCTTTCTTTTATTAAATTTACTTTAAAGATTTCCTCAAAATACATTAATATAATTATAATTTTATTTAAATAATTATATTTGTGGCAATCATATTCCATAATCATGAGCCACGGAAAAATAAGAGAGGATAAGACCTGCCTCAACTGCGGACACCAGGTTGAAGAAAGGTTTTGCCCCCACTGCGGACAGGAAAATATTGAAAGACGACAGCCCTTCTATTTTCTTTTCACCCATTTCATTGAAGATTTTACTCATTATGACGGACAGTTCTGGGGAACAGTAAAAAATCTGTTATTCAAACCCGGCAAACTGACGAATACTTATCTCGAAGGAAAGAGACAGAAGTTCGTACCTCCTGTAAAGCTTTATATTTTCGTCAGTTTCATTACATTTTTCATGTTTGCCCTGTTTCCTATGGTTAATATAGGTTCTCCGAAAGAGGGAAATACAGAAGAACATGGTAAGACCAATCTTTTAAAAGTCATGAAACCTGTCGGAAAACAAAAGCTGATAGACAGTATAAAAGCAAAAAAACATCTGACTGAAAAAGACTCTCTTGCCATTGAGGGAATAAAATCAATCCCTGATTCTTCTGAAATAGGAGACATGATGAACATGGACAAAACAATAGATCCGGATTTTAGCCTTGGAGAGTATAAAACCAGAAAGGCTTATGATTCTGCTAAAGCCAAAAACCCGTCATCTC
The DNA here is from genome assembly GCA_965720825.1 of uncultured Chryseobacterium sp. Taxonomy (GTDB): domain Bacteria; phylum Bacteroidota; class Bacteroidia; order Flavobacteriales; family Weeksellaceae; genus Chryseobacterium. The sequence continues at coordinate 5,957 of CBFQYI010000137.1, forward strand.
TCAGTTTTATTGAAGCTCCCATCGTTCACAAATTCTTTGAACTTAAAGAAAAAGGGGTTAAGAAAAAGGAGATTATTGCCGGTATGGTAGAAAAGTCATTTCATAATCTTCCCAAAGCACTTTTCATCTACCTTCCTCTTTTCGCATTCTTTTTATGGGTTTTCCATAGTAAGAAAAAGTGGTGGTATTTTGATCACGGAATCTTTACGCTGCATTATTTCTCGTTTTTACTGCTAACTATCTTATTCATATTCTTACTTTCCAAATTGACAGGTCTCACAGACTTCTGGCTGATTAATACCATTTTATATTTAACCATATCATTCCTGTTATTATACACTATGGCCTATTTCTTTATTGCTCACAGGCGGGTTTATCGCGCCCATGGTTTGGTAAGCATTATTGTCGGAATGATATTATTTACCATTAATTTTATTGCATTCATGTTTTTACTTCTAGGCCTCGTCCTGATAAGTTTCATGATGATTCATTAATAAAAAAAGAGGCTTTCCAATGTGAAAGCCTCTTTTCTATTTATTTTCTTAACGACTTAGTTGCCCTAAAGCTCGCTATGACATAATAGGCAACAAACACCATGGAAAATTTCAGGATGGATGGAATAGCCAGTTCAAGTTTAAAAATTAAAGTACCTACAACAACCAGAATAGCCATCACTACAAAAGACAACCCCAGTTTCTTTACCAATGTAATATCCGGAGTATCCAAATAATAAGCAATACCCCAGGCTGCACCAAAAGCAATAGCATAGTAAAACTCTAACCCGATATTCTCTGAACTTAAAAAGAAATAATTAATCAGGAAGCTTACTGCAGTTCCCAATGCGAAATATATCAACGCTTTTTGCATATCTGTAAAATATGGTGCAAAAATAGAGAAATTAATTTGAGAATCTGAAGAAGCCTCATTTGAAAATAAAATCGTCATAACTCATTTTAATTCTGTAGTTACCGAACCATTCAACTTTCAAACATCTCAACACAAAATTGGGGAGATACAATTCAACAACAACATACAATATACTGAAATACAACAATATAAAACCAAACACAAGGTTCTTTTTTTATTATTATATTTGAGAACTTAGAAACTTTCTAGAATTTTTATGGAAACCCAAAAATATACTCCAACCAACAAGGTAAGAATCGTAACTGCTGCCTCATTATTTGATGGACATGATGCTGCGATCAATATTATGCGTCGTGTTATTCAGGGAACAGGATGCGAAGTGATCCATTTAGGACACGATAAATCTGCAGAGGAAGTTGTAAATACAGCAATCCAGGAAGATGCCAATGCTATTGCATTAACTTCATATCAGGGAGGTCACAATGAATATTTCAAATATATCTATGACCTGTTGAGAGAAAAGAATTCACCTCAGATCAAGATCTTTGGCGGCGGCGGCGGCGTAATTCTTCCGGAAGAAATCAAAGATCTGATGTCTTACGGAATCGATAGAATTTATTCTCCGGACGACGGTCGTGAGCTTGGACTTCAGGGGATGATTGATGATCTCGTACACAGATCAGATTTTGCAACTGGAAAAGATGTCACTGCAAAAGATCTTGACGATATCAGTTTTGAAAATCCGTCAAGTATTGCACAGATTATTTCAGCCGTTGAAAACTTCTCAGAAGAAAAACCTGAGCTTGTAAAAGCGATCGACGAAAAATCTCAAGATTTAACCATTCCTATTATCGGTATTACCGGTACCGGAGGAGCAGGTAAATCTTCTTTAACAGACGAATTGGTAAGACGTTTCTTACGTTCCAATACAGATAAAAAAATCGCTATTATTTCCATCGACCCTTCGAAAAAGAAAACCGGAGGTGCTTTATTGGGAGACAGAATCCGTATGAACGCGATCAATGATCCAAGAGTTTATATGCGTTCAATGGCAACCAGAGAAAACAACGTTTCCGTTTCTCCATTTATTCATTCTGCACTGAATGTATTGAAACTGGCTCATCCGGACGTCATTATCCTTGAAACATCAGGAATCGGGCAGTCTGGTTCCGAAGTTTCTGATTTTGCAGATGTCTCCATGTATGTAATGACTCCTGAATATGGAGCTTCTACACAGTTGGAAAAAATCGACATGTTAGACTATGCGGATCTGGTAGCATTGAATAAATCTGATAAACGTGGTGCATTAGATGCACTTCAGGCGGTAAGAAAACAGTTCCAGAGAAACCACCTTCTATGGGAAAGCCCATTAGATGATATGCCGGTGTATGCAACCAAAGCCTCTCAGTTTAATGATCACGGAACCACAGAATTATACAACAGATTAGTTTCAAAAGTAAACGATAAATTCGCGGATTTAAATCTAAAAACTTTTGTGGAACAGGAAGTTACGGAAGAAGTAACGATTATCCCTCCGAAAAGAGTTCGTTATCTTTCTGAAATCGTTGAAAACAACAAGCAATATGATATCAATATTGAAAAGCAGGCTGAACTGGCCAGAACAATGTATCATATTGAAGGTGTAAAAAATATCATTTCCAATGAAGTTTTAGAGACTGAATATCAAAAAGCTGAAAAAGAGCTTCAACAGGATAATATCGACTTCTTAAAAACATGGGATGACACAAAAAAAGCTTTCCATGCAGACTTTTACTCTTATTACGTAAGAGGAAAAGAAATTAAAGTGGAAACGTCCACAGAATCTTTATCTCATTTGAGAATTCCAAAAATCGCATTACCAAAATACAATGACTGGGGTGATCTGATCAAATGGAAAGGTCAGGAAAACCTTCCGGGAAGCTTCCCTTATACTGCAGGTATTTATCCGTTCAAAAGAACCGGTGAAGATCCGACAAGGATGTTTGCAGGAGAAGGAGGTCCTGAAAGAACCAACAGAAGATTCCATTATGTTTCTGCAGAAATGCCTGCTAAACGTTTATCTACAGCATTTGACTCTGTAACGTTGTATGGTCAGGATCCTGCTTTACCACCGGATATTTATGGTAAAATCGGAAATGCGGGAGTTTCTATTGCGACACTGGATGATGCTAAGAAATTATACTCAGGATTTGATCTGGTGAATGCATTAACTTCGGTTTCAATGACAATCAACGGGCCTGCACCGATGCTACTGGCTTTCTTTATGAATGCTGCCATCGATCAGAATGTTGAAAAATATATCAAAGAAAATGGTTTAGAGTCTAAAGTAGAAGCTAAACTGAAAGAAAAATTCGATGATAAAGGCTTAGAAAGACCAAAATACAATGGTGAACTTCCTCCATCCAATAACGGTTTAGGACTACAGCTTTTAGGATTAACAGGTGATGAAGTAATCCCTGCTGATGTATATGCAGAAATTAAAGCTAAAACAATTGCTACGGTTCGTGGTACTGTTCAGGCTGACATCTTAAAAGAAGACCAGGCTCAGAATACCTGTATCTTCTCTACAGAATTTGCATTGAGATTAATGGGTGACGTTCAGGAATATTTCATCAGAGAGAAAGTAAGAAATTTCTACTCTGTTTCTATTTCAGGATACCATATTGCTGAAGCAGGAGCAAATCCGGTTTCCCAATTGGCATTCACACTGGCTAACGGTTTCACATATGTGGAATATTACTTAAGCCGTGGAATGGATATCAATGATTTTGCTCCGAACTTATCTTTCTTCTTCTCCAACGGTATTGACCCTGAATACTCAGTAATCGGACGTGTGGCAAGAAGAATCTGGGCAAAAGCCATGAAATTAAAATACGGAGCAGACGAAAGAAGCCAGATGTTGAAGTACCACATCCAGACATCAGGACGTTCTCTGCACGCTCAGGAAATTGATTTCAACGATATCAGAACTACTCTTCAGGCGCTTTATGCAATCTATGATAACTGTAACTCTCTTCACACCAATGCTTATGACGAAGCCATTACAACTCCTACTGAGCAATCGGTAAGAAGAGCAATGGCGATTCAGTTGATCATCAACAAAGAATTAGGATTGGCTAAAAACGAAAATCCGCTTCAGGGATCATTCATCATTGAAGAATTAACGGATCTTGTAGAAGAAGCTGTATATACGGAATTCGACAGAATCACAGAAAGAGGCGGTGTTCTTGGAGCGATGGAAACGATGTACCAGCGTTCAAAAATCCAGGAAGAATCTATGCATTACGAATGGTTGAAACATACAGGTGAATATCCGATCATCGGAGTACATACATTCTTAGGAAAAGACGGCTCACCAACCGTGTTACCGGGA
>CBFQYI010000138.1:0-10173 GCA_965720825.1 uncultured Chryseobacterium sp.
AGACTGGGAGATAGAGATTATATGAGGTTGAAGGAGAAACTGGAAGTGCAGAGGTTCGTTATTTTTAAAATAAAATTTGCTCAGGTAAAAGATGGAAGGGTCTTTGTAAATGTAAATGATGTAATCGAGCTTCAGGAAGCATTTGAACGGTTTGCAAAAAGTATATCTTTAGTAATGGATGTAATGGATGTAAGACCTGAAGATCTCGACTTTTTCAGAACGGTTCTCGATAGAAACAAAGGAAATCAAAAATTGAAATTCTTTATTAAAAATCTCGAAGATGACTCTCATATTGAAGTACAGTCTATGAAACATTCAGTGGATCTCAATGGCGATCTGATCAAAGAAATTCAACTTCTTAATAAATATGAGTTTTATTTAAACTAGAAAATACCTTATAATAAAAAAAAGAGCGGCTTAGGTCGCTCTTTTTTTGTTTGCTATTTGATAATATTGATGAAAAATTTTAAATAGTTTTTTATGTTAAATAGAAAAATTTTCTGAAGTCTATTTTGATTGTATAGTATTTAAGTATTTGTTTATCAGTTGTTTATTGTTTTTCAATGTATTGCGAAATAATCGTTAAATTTAAATAAATGTTTAGTTTTATAGTGTTTTAATGTGATTTTTAAGTGTTTTTATTTAATATTTTATGATATTTTTGAATATTTCATTTAAAATTTAAATTAATATTTATACATTTACCGCCCTAACTATTATTATTACTATTTTATGAAGAAATTACTACTTTCGTGTTTGGCTTCCTTGAGTGTGGGAGTCTTTGCACAAACTAATGTCGCCAACTATACTTTTTCAAAAAGTAACGGGGTGGCTTACACCTCAATTTCGGGAGGTACAAAATTATTTCCTACAGGAACAAATACGACTTATGACAATGAGGTATCCGCAGCGATTCCTTTATCTTCTCCCTTCAATTTCGGTGGTGTTGCCATGACGACATGCTATGTGAGCGCCAATGGATTTATAACTTTTGGAGCTGCTCCTTCCGGAACAAATTATACTCCAATGTCATCTTTGGGATCAACAACAGGAGCAATTTCTGCTTTTGGGCAAGATGGAGGTTTTTCATCATCAGATGCAACCCAGCCGCCGGGAAACCATGAAGTACGATATGAGGATCTGGGAACTGAATTTGTTGTACAGTGGCAGGATCATGCTAATTATAGCAACCGATCTACTGAAAGATTGAACTTTCAGATCCGCCTGGTATATGCCACAGGTGAAATCAAAATTATTTATGGAAACTGTACAGACCCGGGAACCAGTACTTCTAATAGTGCTCCTCATGTAGGAATAAGAGGAAACAGTACTACTTACGCATCCAATGTAAATTCTCTGATGATTGGAAATGTACCGAACGGAACTACTTGTGATTGGTCTAAAGCGGTTACTGGTAGTGCTAATAACAGTACTATGCTTTTCTCCAGTACAACCAATGCAAGTGTTAAAATCCCGGCAGGGTTGCAGTATAAATGGACACCAGGCACACAGGCTCCCGTAAGGACTTTTGCTGCTGCTACTGCAATTACCAATAGTGCTGCCACCGTAAACTGGACTGCTCCAACAGGGGCTACAGCTTACAATGTTCAGTATAGAGAAGTTGGAAGCTGTGATTGGACTAACCTTGTTGGTAATCCGGTCTCTGCAGCTACTGCTACAATTACAGGTCTTACTCAGAATACTGCCTACCAGGTTCAGGTTCAAGCTTTAAATGGAGCAGTACAATCTGTATATTCTCATATTCCAAATGCCGCTGGATCCGGAAGTGGATATGCGTCTACAGGATCTTTTTCAACTACACCGAACTGTGCAAGTACTGTTACCGGTCTTTCTTCTGCTGCTCTTACTCCTGAATCTGCAACGATAAGCTGGACGGCTTCAACAACGCCTCCAGGTAATGGATATGAATATTATTATTCTACATCTTCAACTGCTCCTATTTCAACGGCTACTCCTTCGGGTTCTGTAGGGGCTGGGGTGACAACAGCTAACTTATCAGGCCTAACTCCTTCAACACAGTATTATTACTGGGTAAGAGGTAACTGTAATGGTACGGATAAAGGAGTTTGGTCCAGTTCAGCTAACTTTACAACATTAGGTCTTTGTCCTACGGTTACAGCTCCGGCTTCCAGTGCTACAGGAGTAAGTGTAACACCTACGATCACATGGAATGCAATAAATGGAGCTACAGGATACAAACTAAAAGTTGGAACCACTTCAGGAGGAAATGATGTTGTAGATATGGATATTGCAGGTGGAGCTAGTAATTCTTATGCTATCACTACACCTCTAAACTATATCACTACATATTATTACTCTGTTACTGCTTATACTGCTAATATTGCAGGTCCGGCAACAGCATGTACGGTAAGGTCATTCCAGACGGTATGTAGCTCATCTAACTTACCTTACACTTTAGATTTTGAAAGTGTTACTACTCCTGCTTTACCAAATTGTACAACGGTTATTAACAGTGGTTCTGGGAATTTATGGAAAACAGCAAGTGCTCCTACCGGTTTTACAGGGAAAGTGCTTAATTATTCATACAATAGTTCTAATGCAGCCAATACATGGTTTTTCACGCAAGGTTTAAATCTTACAGCTGGAGTTAGCTATAGAATTAAATATAAGTACGCCAATGCAACGGGTACAACGCAATATCCTGAAAAAGTAAAAGTGGCTTACGGATCATCAGCTACAAGTGCAGCGATGACAAATACTCTAGCGGATCATCCAAATATTACCGGTGGAACTGCTACCAACACGTTTGTAGACTTTACACCAAATGCAACAGGAGTTTATTATATTGGATTCCAGGCTTATTCTGCTGCGGATATGAATCAAATCTATGTTGATGATATCAATATAGACGTTACTCCTACTTGTTCAGAGCCATCTGGTGTAACAGTTTCAGCCATTACAACTAATGGAGCAAATGTTTCATGGACTGCTCCGGCTACTGTTCCGGGAAGTGGATATGAGTATTACTATTCTACAAGCAGTACGGCTCCTACAGCTTCTACAACAGTTTCAGGGACCAGTACTACAACTTCAGCTCCTTTATCCGGACTATCTCCTTCTACTACCTATTATTTATGGGTGAGATCAGTGTGTAGTACCTCTGATAAGAGTGCGTGGAGTTCTACCGTTGCTATTTTCAATACACTTTGTGGAACAGTTATGGCACCTTTTACTCAAAACTTTGACAGTGGAGCAGCACCAAACTGCTGGAATAATATAAATCCTTCGGCAACTACTACTGATGCAACCCTTTTCTGGAAGTTTGCAGGAAGTGCAGATTATGGTGCAAGCCCGGCTAATAACCAAAAAGCAGCAGGTACATATGCGTGGGTAGATGCAAGTTCACCGTATTCAGGTGCAGGTTCAAATACTGTACAATTGGTTACTCCTTCTGTAAATTTAACAGGATTAACTGCACCTATCGTTTCTTTTGATTGGTTTAAAAACCATTCTATGTCAACAAGTACTACAGTTTCACCTTCTACTTATGATAATAATAAGCTTACTGTAGAGGTGAACGATGGAAATGGCTGGGTAGTAATCTTTAGTGATAATACCAACTTAAATCAATGGAGAACAGTTGCTGTTCCTTTAGCGGCTTCTTATATCGGAGCAACTATTCAGGTGAGGTTTACTGTAGATAAAAACGTGAGTGGTAACGGATACTTCTATGATGATGTTCTTTTAGATAATGTTGAAGTAAAACAAAATCCTAATTTGGCAACTTCTGAAACTGCAATAAAAGAGAATAAGATTAATGTATATCCTAATCCGTTTACTGATAGGTTAATGATCTCTGATGTATCCAAAGTACAATCTGTTTCAATTATAGATGTTTCCGGAAGATTGATTAAATCCATTGAAAAACCTTCTTCTGAACTTGAATTGAGAGATCTGAAAGAAGGATTGTATTTAGTGGTATTGAATATGAAAGATGGATCTAAGCAAACCATTAAAGCAATTAAGAGATAAGATTTATTAATCATATCCTATAAAACGACAGCTGTTTGGCTGTCGTTTTTTTTATTATTTATGGCTTTTCTGTTGATGAGGAGCTATTATTTTTTTAGTAGAAAAAATCTTTAAATTGTTGTAACTTAGTGGATATTAATAACCAAAAACTTATACATGAAGAAAATCTTATTTTTATACTTACTGATAGTAAGTGTTGTACTAAGTGCTCAAATCAAATTAGGTGCAGGAAGTACAGATACAGGTAATGCTCCTGTTAATAGTGGCTTTACCTACTCTTATTCTCAACAGATTTATACAAAACAAGAAATTAATGCGGATGCCGCAGGAAATATTACCGGGCTTAAATTTTACTTAACGTCTTCTGCAAACCCCGCTTATTTATCAAATTGGGTGGTTTATTTGGGGCACACCACGAAAAACTCTTTAAATCATCAGATCGGCTGGATCCCTGTTGGGGAAATGATGCAAGTGTATTCAGGTACGGTTACTAATGTAAATGGAGTTGTAGAGGTTACTTTTGCGACCCCTTTCTCATATGATAATGTAAGAAATTTGGTTGTTGCGGTAGATGAAAATGGATTTAATTCCAATTCAAATAATCCGTTTTTTGTGTATAATACTATGGAGCAGGCTCTTTATACTGAAAGTAATACTGTTAATCCTGACCCTGCCAATCCTCCAATTGGTCATTTTTTACCTTATAAACCTGTGGTCAGTCTTATGGGGTTAGTTCCCAATTCTTTACCGGATTGTCCGATAATCAATTATCCTGCAAACAATGCTTCGTCTGTACCGGTTGTGCCTACTTTTACATGGGCTGCTGTACAGGGAACTACAAGTTACAAAGTTTCTGTCGGAACAACTCCGGGAGGAACGGATATTGTTAATCAACAGTCGGTAACGACGACAAACTTTACTCCATCGTCTCCACTTTTGGCAAGTACAGTTTATTATCTTAAAGTAACAGCGGTGGGGTCGGCAGGAGAGTCCTCTGGTTGTGTTAATCAGAAATTTACAACAATACCAGCTATACCTTCCAATGATGAGTGTACAAATGCTATAAGTCTTACTGTAAATTCAGATCTGAATTGTGCTGTCTTTACTTCCGGAACTACTGTGATGTCAACTGTATCCTCTTCCTCATCATCAGCTTGTGGTACAAGTACTGGTGACGTATGGTATAAGTTTACAGCTACTTCTGTTACTCATACAGTTAATCTCAAAAATGTTACCTCTGTGCCATTAGGAGGCGGGTATGTTTATTTTCAGGTTTTAAAAGGAGATTGCGGTAATTTAACAAGTATATTATGCTCTGGTTCGGATTGTGGTTATGTGACAAGTGCATCATGCGATCTTTCTGTTGTTAACAATCTTACTGTAGGAGGAACTTATTATATAAAAGTGTTTAGTGGATCAGGCTATTCAGCTCATAAATTTGATATATGTGTAGGGACATTGCCAGCCACACCATCTAATGATGAATGTGCTAATGCTGTTAATGTGCCTGTGAATAATGGATCTGATTGTATAAATGTTATTTCAGGAACTACTTTGTCATCAACATTTTCCCCAGTGTCGATTTGTGATTCTTTACCAAGATATGATGTTTGGTATAAATTTACAGCTACTGATGTTAAACATATAATTAAAATAAATAATATAATCCCTGTGGGGTTGGCAAATAATTTAGCAGGATTGGCGTTTCAGGTGTTTGGAGGAAGTTGTGGTAACTTTGTATGTAAAGGTGTGGGAGGAACTTCAGGACTTGTTGATGGCCTTACGGTAGGAGAAAGTTATTATCTGAAGGTTTTTGTTATGCAGGGGATATCGGCTTCAGGTTTTAATTTTGATTTATGTATTACAAAAGATTTGACACCGCTTCCCGTAAATGATGAATGTTTAAACGCTGTTTCTTTGACTGTTAATCCGGATTTAAGCTGTGTCGGGGGACTTGAAGGAAGTACTTTGGGAGCAACTGTTTCAACGATGTTACCATCAGCTTCGTGCGCTGGAATTGGGGTTCAGAATGACGTATGGTTTAAGTTTGTAGCAACAGGAACCAGTCACAGAATTAGCTTTAAAAATATTCTGGATGTTGGAGTGAGTAGTGTACAACAAGATATACGATTTGAGATTTTCAAAGGGAGTTGTAATGATTTAACAAGTATAAAATGTGGTGGGAGCGTTAATAGTTCTAGTTATATTAATAACGTTTCAGGGTTGATTGCGGGTGAAACCTATTATATAAGGGCATTCAGTACGGGTGTTGGTATTGCTGTTAAATTCAATATATGCGTGGGAACATTACTGCCTCCTGTTAATGATGATTGCACAGGTGCTTTGTCAGTTTCAAACTTTCCATATACTTATACACAGATTGATGCTGAGCATACTACCAATAATAACGGATTTATAAACTCTTGCAATTCTGGAATGAATGACGGAACATGGTTTACCTTCGTGGGTGATGGTTTTCTACATAAAATTACAGTTTCAAAACCTTTAAATATCAGATTTAATTTTAGTATTGGCGCATATAAAGGAAGTTGTGGAAATCTTACGTGTGTAAAAAGAGTGAATTTTGCTGGTTCAAGTCCGGTTATAATGGATTTGCCAACTGTTGCGGGAACCGTATATTATATAAATATTGGAGATCGGGATGACTATACTGATACAGTAGAGGGGCTTTTTACTATTACTATAGAAAAGGTAACCAGTCTTGGTTCTTTTGAAGTTTCTAATAGAAAAGAACATATGGATGTATATCCTAACCCATTTACAAACGTACTGAATATTGCAAAACCAGATAAAGTAAAATCAGTTTCCATTCTGGATTCTACCGGAAGATTGATTAAATCCATTGAAAAGCCTTCCTCTGAACTCCAGGTGAGAGATCTGAAAGAAGGTATATATTTAGTAGTAATGCATATGAAAGACGGATCTAAACAAACCGTTAAAGCAATTAAGAAATAAATAATTTTCTTTTAAAAATAGAAAAAAGAGACTGTTCAATTAGAGCGGTCTCTTTGTTTATAAGGGGAATTGTATTTTGTTGAAAGAAAATTTAAATTTGTTATCATATGATAAAAAAAATATTTTTTTTGTTGCTGATTTTCACTAGATTTGATTAACTAATACTGATTTATATGAAAAACTTTTTACTCGTTGGTTTATTAATAACTGGCTTTTTATCCTCTGCGCAGACCTATTGTACACCTGCGTTTGCTAGTGGCTGTAGTGGAGGGGATATGATAGATACTTTTGCAATTCCGGGTGCCGGATTTGATCATTCCAATACAGGTTGTTCTACTAACGCCTATGGAGATTATAGTTCTATGACGATCAATCTCAGTGCAGGTTTAAGTTATGATTTTAGCGTTAAACATGATTATAGTGATCAGAATGTTCGTATCTGGATAGATTTCAATAACGATGGAACTTTTGATGATGCAGCTCCGGAACTTGTCGCTTCTGCAAGTAGTACTCTTGTTGGGGCAAACAATATTACCTCAGGACTTATCACAATTCCTTCTACGGTTACTCCTGGTACTTACAGGATGAGAGTGGGAGACAGGTTCTCCGGAGATCCTATTCCATGTAATACAGACGGATATGGAGAAGCTCATGATTATACAGTGGTAATTGGGGCGGTTCCGACTTGTTTTGCACCATCTGCTTTAACTGTTTCTGCCATTACTGCCAATTCTGCTCAGGTAGGATGGACGGCTCCGCCTTCTGCACCAGGAAGCGGCTATGAGTATTATTATTCAACCTCCAGTACATATCCTACTGCTACGACAGTTGTTTCCGGGTCTGTCAATGGATTGACTACAAACCTGCCTTCTCTTGCACCAGCCACTACCTACCATGTGTGGGTGCGTTCTGTATGCAGTGCTTCTAATAAGAGTGCATGGTCTCAGATGGCAACATTTATGACTTCGTGTGTTGCTGTGGGAGTGCCTTACACATTGGATTTTGAAAGTATAACTCCACCAGATATGCCAACTTGTACCTCGGTAGTGAATGATGGCGCAGGAAATATGTGGGAAACAGGTGATCTGGATGCTCAGGGATTCACCGGAAATGTTCTCCAATATTCTTACGACTATGCAGAGAATGCAAATACCTGGTTTTTTACCAACGGTATTAATCTTACTGCAGGAGTGACCTACAGAATAAAATATAAATATGCCAATGCAGAAGGAACTGTATATGCAGAAAAACTGAAAGTAGCCTACGGAACTTCAGCTACCAGCGCAGGAATGACCAATGCTTTGGCGGATCACTCAAATATTGTTATCAGCACAGCAACAAGTGCTTTTGTGAACTTCACACCAACAACTACAGGTGTTTATTATTTTGGATTCCAGGCCTATTCTGATGCTAATATGAATAAATTATATGTTGATGATATTAATATTGATGTAGCACCAGCTTGTAGCGAACCTAATGCATTAGCTGTTTCAAATATTACGGCTGCGGGAGCTACAGTTTCCTGGGCAGCAGCTACTCCGGTTCCGGCTAACGGATATGATATTTATTACAGTACAACCAATACAGCACCTACGGCAACAAGTACACCTAACTTTACAGGAGTTACAGCAACCACTTATAATATTCCAGGTTTAGCAGCTTCTACGATGTACTATGTTTGGGTGAGATCTGCATGTAGTGCAACAAGTAAAAGTGTATGGAGTGATCATGCTGCCTTTACAACATTATGTTCAAGTGTGAATCTTCCTTACACAATAGATTTTGAAAACGTTACTGTTCCGGATCTACCTGGTTGTACAAGCAATGTTAATGCAGGAACAGGAAATGATTGGGAAACAATGGATCCTCCTTCTGATAGCCAGGGATTCACTACCAATGTGTTGAAATATCAGTATAACTCTTCCAATTCTGGCAATGCATGGTTCTTTACACAAGGATTGAATTTGACAGCAGGAGTACAGTATACAATCAGTTATAAATACGGTAATAACTCCTCAACCTATGTTGAAAAATTGAAAGTTGCCTATGGAACTTCACCAGATGCAGCTGCTATGACGGGTTCTATAGCAGATTACCCTTCAATCAATGATGAAATGGCTCATGCAGAATCTATAACGTTTACTGTGCCTGCAACAGGAGTGTATTTCTTTGGATTTAATGCTTATTCAGATCCTGATCAGTATAACCTTTATATTGACGATATCAGTGTTAACAATGCTAATCTGGCAACATCTGAGGTGGCTAAAGGGAAAAATAATATCCAGGTTTATCCTAATCCATTTACAGATGTGTTGAATATCTCTGATGTTAAAAATGTGAAAAATGTAACTGTGACAGATACTACAGGAAGATTGGTGAAAACTATTACCAACCCTGAATCTACAATCCATTTAAGAGATTTAATGCAAGGTGTTTATTTAGTAACACTTGAAATGAAAGACGGATCTAAGCAGACCATCAAAGCCATTAAAAAATAATTCATCATTTAAATAAAGAAAGGGAGGCGGGTCATTCATGATCCGCCTTTTTTATGAAGATTGAATAGAATTTGATTTGAAAAGTACTGATAAAAAAAGATGAGCAAAATATTTCACTCATCTTTTTTATCTTATCCGGTGGCGATTATTGATTATCAAATATTTTCCATCACCCATTACTCATTACCTATTTATTGGGTACAGGCTGTATTTCTCCTTTATTCATAAGGTCAAAAACAGTAGGGAAGAACATTGCTAATATAAAGTAGATGATGATCATCAGCACGATCAGTGCAAAAAGAATAATCACTAAGCTATTCGGTCTGTTTTTCTTTTGTGGTTCCATGATTTTGTGGTATTTAGTGAATAAATTTTACTTATACCAAATATTAAGCTAATTTCTTGCCACATTTCTTACAATACCTTGCGTCATCATCAATATCTTCATTGCCGCAGCGTTCACATATCATTTCCAGGTTCTGTCTTTTGTTTCTCATTTCTGCTGTTACAATACCGGTAGGAACTGCAATGATAGAATAACCGGCAAGCATCAGAACAACTGCAAAAAACTTCCCTAAAGGCGTAATAGGTGATACGTCACCATAACCTACGGTGGTTACCGTAACAACTGCCCAGTAAATAGATTGCGGTATCGTTTCAAAACCTTGTCTTCCGCCCTCTACCA
>CBFQYI010000139.1:0-10096 GCA_965720825.1 uncultured Chryseobacterium sp.
AAAATCTTCTAAACAATACGGAAACCCCAATACCCAGCAAATAAAATCATAATATTTCCCTTTTTCTAAATATCTAATAGTAATTTCAACATTCTTATCATAATTAAAGTTTATATCAGACATTACTTGAATACCTAAATTTAATGCCTCCTCTTTTTTTAAATTCATGATTTTTATTTTAATAATTTTTCTAATTCGTCAATGATTTTTGGCTCTGCTCCTTGTCTTAAACATTCATTCCTATAATATTTGTATGAGTCCAATAATTCTATTTCTGTCCAACGGTACTTTTGCTTCCAAACTCTTTCCCAAACCAATTCTTCTAATTTCCAGTTTGGAGCATTATGATATTCTTTAAAACCTAATTTTTTGAAGTCATCTATATGCCACATCTCATGTTGAATGGTGAGTTCTGTTGCATCATCTCTAAGAAACATTATTGGTGGTATTTCATGTGTCCTACAGCTAGCCAATATATCATTTGGATAATTTGTCCATCTTTTGTAACGCTCTGGATGACTTCTTTTGGTAACAATCTCAACTTTTAGTCCAATATCACTATATTTTTTTTCAATTTCTTCAGCAATACGTCTTAAAGTACTTCTCTTATACCTTTGTCCTCCTCCTGATCCTTTTTGAGCTTTTCTGAAAATCTCTTCGTCTTCCCCGGAAAGATAACCTCCATTTTTTCTCCTCCCAATATTCTCCTGAATCCTCTTCTGCTTATCCTTCGCCATCTTCTGTTTAGGAGACAAACCATGATCAGCAACCTCTTCGCCAAATCCAAAGACCTCATTTAAAATCTTTTCTAATTTAGAAAAAATTTCTTTTGATCCCTTTTTAAATTCCCGGAGAATCATTTGAATAAATTCTATAATCCTGTTGAGAGCGTTCTCCGCTTTTGTAATTGCCTTGGTGATCTTTTCCAGCGGATTCAGAATAAAGCTTTCTACGGATTTGACGAGCTTGGCTACTGCCGCCGTTCCACTTGTAAGAAGCGTTTCCACAATAATATCGATGATAATCCCAATGATATACCCGTAATAATAAGCCCCTTTTTCCAGTGTGATCTGAGGAATCATTTCTTCCACCCAATTTACCAGACGGACAATGGTTTTTATCTGGAAGGTAATGCACTGCTTAAAGAATTCCACATAATCAAAAGTCAGAATGCCTTCCAGCAAGTCTTCCATCAGTTCCAGAAACATCTCGCCATATTCTACTTTTCTGTCATTCACTTTATCCATGGCAGCGACTGCTTTGAAAATAAAGCCGATGATAGAGAAAATTCCGGCAATAATATCAACCAGGCTGTTATAAATTCCACAAAGAAAAGCATTGGCAATCTGATAGTTTTTGTAGACAATATGCTGCATTCCGGTAAGTGGGTCTGCAATAAACTTCTTCAGCTTGTCGATCTGGTTAAAAAAGAAGGTCAGGGATTTGTTGATCTTTTTATAGATAAAAGCAGGGAAGAAAGTTTCAGCGTTGTTCAGCAGGCTATTAAAATCTTCTTTTGCTTCATTGATGCTTTCAAAAAATGATTTTACAATTTTGGCATTGATTTTTTTCTGGCCTGCAAGATTTTCATAAGGGTTCTGAGATGCTTTATGTTCATAGAAATCTTTTATCTCTTTATAAAATACTTCCGGAATAAAAGTGGGATTATATTCTCCTTCTTTCGGATTGGGATTCCATCCGTTTTCTGAAATTCTTAGTTTGACAATATTTTCGGCAATACCTTTTGTAAAAAAAGTTGAAGCTGCTTCTAAAGCTTCCTGCTTAAAAAAACTGAATATTTCTCCGATGCTTTTATCTTTCAAACCCAGAAACCAGCTTATAAAATCTACTTTATTTCTGTAAATACCTTTTTCAATAAGATTTTTGAGTGATTTTGGGGTAACTGTTACTTCATGTTTCCTTGTAAAACTGAGAATATCTGCAAAAGGCATATCCTTTTTATTTGTAAGCCCTGCTCCCGCTACAGCACGCATTACTGTATTATGATTGTAACGGTCATCAATCTCTAAAAAGAGAATCAGTTCATTACTATTGGGTAATGCTTCCATATAACGCTGAAGAAGAAATGCTCCGTTTTTACTGGCAAAAAGAACAACATCAATTCCGGCTATGGTCTGTCTGAATCTGCTTTTGTACACAACAACTTCTTCGATATTTCCTCCAAATACAGGATCATCCGAATAGATCTGAAATCCATTACCGTCTACAACCGGTTTCCCACCGTAATAAGTATTGGCAATTTGCCTTGACGTTTTTTGCTTTAATTCCGGAGGAGATTCCTGATTCGGAAAAATTGTCCCGGAAGAACCAGGATTCTCATTCCCGGGAGAGAAATCCGTGATGTTCCTCAATAGAGGATTATTTAAAATTTCTAAACTCATTTTGTGATTTTTAAGGTGAATAAAGGCAGGGCTTTAAAACCCTGCCAGTGAAATGGTAATTGAATTCATCCCAATAACCTGATGCTATTTAAGACAGTTTATTAAGTTCATTGTTTTTCAACTCCACAAACTCCTGTAAATAGCTTTTCAGAAGATCCAAAAAACCTATTTTATTGTTCTTCACAAGCCAAAGCATGTAATGGTGAGTATTCACTTTGACAATAGATGTTTTAGGATTTCCTTCCTCATCCAGAACAGGGTTCTGCGTTTCGTCATCTACTACAGGAACAAGTATTCTGTCAAAGTTTTCGTCTCTCAGACTTGACCATTCCTCTTCTCCAATCAGCCATTCCGGAGTTGGAAGGTTGGAAGGTTCTATTTCATTGGTTTCTTTATCTCTTAAAACCTGCTGATAAAAAAGATAGGTTCTTGGAAGTTCTGTGTCTACTACCATTTTATTGATTCGGATAAATCTGTTAAAGGATGGAAGCAGAGGGTGTTCAGAGATCTGGATTTCCCCCAGGTTGAGATCTGTTGTATTGATTTCGTTTAAAAGCTGCTGTACCTGTTCAGGTAGTAATAATTTTTCTTTCATTGTTTTAAAATTTTGTTGGTTAGATATCAGTGTCTATCAATTCATAGACACTGCTTGATAAAAAGGCAGAATTTTCAGGCTCTGCCTTTTTATAGTAAGTTTATCTTAAAGTTTGATATAGGTTACAATTTGTACAGTTCAACAATATTGGCACTTACACCAGTATTTCCCATTGTGTTCATATTGTACATTCCGAAGGCAACCGGGCCTGTATACCCTGTTTTGGTATAGGTAACCGTCTTGTTATTGAAATTGACAATGACTGTCCAGCTTCCTCCGCGTCTTATAAATGTTGCATTAAGGGCATAAGTTGGCTCCGCAGTAGTGACTGCTTCTGCTGAATTATCCGGAAATATTTTTCCCATAGGATACCAGTAAGACTGTACAAGCCTAACATTGGCAACTGTTTGATTTAGCAAGTCTACTCCATTGGCTGCATTGACTAATCCTACAAAATGGGTCATCGTACCAAATCCGTTTGCTCCATTAATCGTTGCAGTTTTACCTGTAATTTCAACACTCATGTAAAAATCTTCATCTGCTCCAATCAATTGGTTTGTCTTTCGGGCCGCGATGAAAGAAGAGTCATCAGCAAGTGCTTTTACATTACTGTCAGAACTGTAGCTTACAGCAGCTCCTGCCTGTGTAATGGCGGGCGATACCGCATTATTGTATATCTTCTGTTCCCAAACAATGTTATTGAGAGGAACACGCTGGATCTGGCTTGCCACACGGATGGTAAAACTTGTTAAGTACCATGCTACCCCATTCCACAGTCTTATTTTATATTCTCCTGCCGGAATATTTTTGAAATTGTAGTAAAAGGTCAGATCAATTCCATTAGTATACAACTGAACCTGCGAACCTGGTATTGCTACAACAACAGTGGCAGTATCAGCAGAAATACTGTCTTGAGTACATAGCTCCACTTTAAAGCTTGTGGAAGGAAGATTTAAGTTGGCTCCTTTCAGATTGATCCAAAATGGTTTATCTGTTTTGTCCACAATGGGAGGAGATATCACTGCGACACTCATAGTTCCTGTACTCCAGCCTCCGTTCATTTTAGTTTTCCATGCGACTCTCTCAGCTTCTGTCATTTGATTGGGCATTTCCAATAGTAGATTTTTACTATCTACCAAAGCATTTAATCCACTGGTATTCTGGACGACAACTTTTTGAAAATTTGCCGTGTCAGAATTCTTATTGGGCAACCCGGATACTACATAGGGGTTTCCTAAGGTATTGATAGAAAATGAAGCATTAAGAGTATGACTTCTTGCTGAACTGTTTGACAAGTTGGCATTCATCATATTTTTTCCCAAATCACCCGCGGGCAGTTTGGCTACATTTCCGTTATCATTCATTCCTATGATTTTAGGATAATCCTGAGCATTCCCATCTGTCAGAGGAATTTCTAATTTTTTAGCTAATTTTTCCTTTGTTTTGACATTATATTGAGCCTGACTTGCTATTCCTTCAGCTAAAAGATCAGCATTTGAAATACTGACATGATTATCAGCTAATTCCAGGGGAATGGTTCCAGCAACAACGGCATGGGTTTTTAAATCACCGTTTTCATCAACAGCATAATCTGTGTAAGTGGGAGAACCGGGTACTGCTACCTGATAAATTGCATTTGTTTCCCTTTCTCCAATGGGAGGTAATTCATTTACCCGTATAATTTTTCCTATAATTGGCATTTTTTTAATTTTTAAGGTTAATAATTATGTTATTTCCAGTCTCCCAAAATAACTTTCTGTCCTTCCAGTGATTCTACTCCAAGAAGATTATTGTTAGGTTCAAAGTTGAATCTATCCTCAGTTATTACATCGGAGGGCACTTCAAAATCATCTGGATTCTCGGTAGTAAATGGTAGAGCATGAGCGACTTTCAGTCCGATACTTTCAGCCTGAAGAATATTTAAGGTTGTTGGAAGTCGTGTGATCCATGCTTTTCCATGTTTTTTACCTTTTGGCTGCTTCAATTCATCTACAATTGATAGATAAAGGTCATCTCCGATGACAGGAACTTCACCTCCATTCCAGATTTTTCCCGTGGCCAAATAGAATTGTACGGCAGCTTCAAAACCAGGACGTACCGTGGCAACCACTCTCGCCATACCACTTTGTAAAAATGCCGTGAAAACGGGATCCGTATTCTCTGCTTTATACAAATCTGACCAGTTGTGTTTATTTCCCCAATAATATGGGTACAGATAATAGGATAGGTTTTCCCATTCAAATGCCTGCTCCATGAATTTTACAAAAGCGGAGTATTTGTCAAGATCCTTAGAAAGCTTCGTTTCATAATCAGTAAATGAACTTCCCTGCGTCAAACCTGATAAGCCGTAGCCATGAACTGAGTTTGAAGCCCTGTCTGCCATATAGGAAATACAGTTTTTTCGAAGAATTGTATTTTCAATCTGTCTGTAAAAGTTAGGATTTGAGTCTTTAATGGCAGAGGCTTTGCTTTCTTCTTTAGAAACCGCATCGTTATATTCGATAAGAGCCACTTCATATGCATCAATAATAGCCTTAAAGGTCGTAAGCTGCCATTGTTTTCTGGCATCTTCTGTCAGCATACATGTGATTGAAAGTGAGGTTTCAAAAGAGTAAAACCTGTCCGTAGAAATGCTGACCGCAACATCACCGGTATATCCAACAAAACTTCCGTTTTTACTGAACCCTGTTGTTGTGATTCCCTCTACAATACGTTTATCAGCAATATTAATATTCAGTAATGAGCTGACATATTCTTTTCCTCCACCACTGATTGAATATTCTGTACTGATATATCCCTCCGGAATTTTCACAACATCCTGTATTCCGATTGCACTCGATGCTCCTGCTGTCTCACTCATATCCGGAGTTTTATCTCTACCGTATGCAAAACCTTTGGTTACTTTAATACTGTTTTGCAGAAAGTTTTCAATTTCCACATTGTATTTGCTGATCCAGTATTTCAAAGTTGCTTCATCAGAAAGCGCACTGAAATCTTTCACCGGCATTACATCAGAAGTTCTTGGATCCTCAGGTTTTACAAACTTGCTCTTTGCCATCCCCAGCAAATGCAGTTTTGCTGGTTCAGGAATCATAAACTCAAACATCATACGTTTTCCATAATCATAGATCTGATTCTTCATCAATTTATCTACCCATCTGTAAACGCCTACTACGTGTTTATCTCCTTTTTTATTATCAAAGCCATGAGAATTGTTTTCTTCAAACTCCTCAATAATTTTCTCGATTCTTTCTTCGTGAACTTTTGTGACAATCCTGTCCATAGCTCTCGCAGTAATATCCTGGGCCTGAGTAACGGCTTGTCTGGTACTTTCATCTCTGGAACTATGGCTGGCATTGCCTAATCCTAAACTCGTATTGATATTTGCATCTCCTGTTTTGTAACTTGCATTTATCCCAAACTGAGTATTGCTGTCTGATGCTTCCTGCATCATTTTAGCGATCTCATTCTGCATTTCAAAACGGGTAGCTGTTGTAGTATCGGTTAGCTGCTCTCTTTCAGTGTCAGAAGAAGTAGTCGTAGTATTTTCACTTCTTCTTAATCTTCTGGTAGATTTATCACGATATTCGCGGGCCATGATATTTTCAATATGAGCTACCTCACCTTCAACATAGGCATGAGTGGTCTGCTCTACTTTCAAATAATCTGCAATACCAATTTGCTTAAATCCAAATCCTGACGGAATAAAGTTATTTTCATCCTCAGTATCTACAGGCTCTTCTTCATCTACCTCAAGTAAGAAGTTATCAGAAAGACAAGCTCTCGCCTGCAGTTTACTGGCATACATGTTGGCAAGCTTTCCATTTGTGAACATAATTTTAACACTTATGGAAGCATCCTGAATTGTATTAAAATCTAATCCCGGCATACAAAGATCATTGAGAAAAATAGTATTTCCGGATCTGGATTTTACATGATAATCACTGTTAATATTTGCAGAACCATTACCCGGAGTCAGATTATAAGAGATATTGTTAACTTCCCATGATGAATCCGGAACTGTAAGTGCTATATCAAAGGTAAATCCCTGATGAACATATTTTGGACAAATCTGATAGGTAAAAGGAACCGCCACTGTTCTTGCCACAGGAATCAGAACTCCTCCGATACTGGTATAGACATCACTATCCGTATCGGTATTTTCAACAATACTAGTATTACACTTCTCAACAGCTTCTTTCAATAAAGAATCAATCTCCGAAAAAGTACTTCTTCCTTCTAAAAGCCCTGCAAGATCCAGAGAACTCAGCTCTGCTGACCTTTCATTATTATTTGAGTTTGCCTGAAAATCATATCCCAGAATATCAAGCAAAGCATCTAAATTTTCAGGTTTTATTGCTCTTAATAAAGAGTCTGCTTCAATTTCGGATCTGAACTGAAAAGTAAACTTTGGTAATACCGGCTCAGGAATACCCGGAGCTTGCTGACAAGGATCTGCCGGATCATATTTTACCTCCGGATTCCTTACCTGGCAATATTTCTCTTTAGTAGCGGCCAGCTCTCTTTTATATCCATTAATAATCGAAGTAATTTCACTTTGATGAATTTCTTCTTTTGCTGTATAATCTTTTTGATATTCTGCCTTATACAATCTTTTAATAGCAGAAAGATTTTTCTCTAAAGCCTCATACCTTGCAAGCTTCATCTTTGCAGCAGAAATCAACTGCTGACTCTTCATTTCTTCTGTTGGGAAAGTTTCTTTCGGTCCTTCAGAAGCCATTCTTGAAGCAGTTTGTGATGTAATAAGAGATTCATTTTCCATCATCAGTTCTTTGGGCAAAACAACTTTTGCGCCTAGTGCCGTTTTCATTTCTTCTTCATTGGTTACAGAAAGAATATGATGTGCCAATAGCTGTTGCATAACAACTTCCTTAACATAAAAATCTTTCTGAGTCACCGTCTGATAGATTAAATTATTCCATAAACCAATCATAGGTGGGGCTACAGCAGCAGCCTGTGGATCAGTTAACAAAGCTCTTTTTGCAATAACCTCCTCATACGTGCAGGTATTTTTATTTTTGGCTAACCAGGTTCCAAATGTATAATAAGCCTTATATGTTCTTTTGAAACCATCTAAACTATTTGAACTGTTCAAGTCTGTTGAAATACGTTCAGGATTATTTACATAACTGGCAGCACACGTTTGCAGTAATTTTTGTTTCAATCCGGTTCCGTTAACAACCGGAACATAAAAAGCGTTATCATTTTTCAGGTCCTGAGGAATAACGATGAACCTTTTGTCTTGCTTGGTATCATCAGATAATTCAGGGCTTCTCAGACTTACAAATCTGAAAAGTGTTTGTGATGGTGTATTTTCCACAGGTGCACCTGCAGTACTATTTTCCATTTCGTTCATTTTGTGTAATTTTGTGTAGATTAAAATAGGTTGAGATCTGAAGTTCTTTTTAGTAGATTGTCTTCAGGTTTTAGCCTTATTTTTTTAGGTGGTTTCCGGCAAAGGATGTCCACCCGGAATTTTTAAGTCAAGTTTCATTTTCTGTGTTTTTTCTTGAAGCAAAGATCCATCGCAGAAGCGACAGAACTCGTCGTATAAAAAAGATTTTCTATCTTTTATAGTAAACCTTTAATCCAAAACATATTGGTATTCTCAATATTTTAATACATTTGTTTAAAACATATTTCAGATGAATTTCGAGCAGATCAACTTACACCTTGAGGCTTATAAAGAACATAACCAGATTCTGGACGCCGCAAAATATCTGATCCATTCTTTTGACCTGGAACATGAAAATTTTGCAGGTTTCGGATTCAGGGAAGAACTCTCTCCTACTTCAATGCTTCTTACGGCAGAAGGAGAGCTGGGAGGACCACAAACCGTAATGATCCCAAGAAATTTATTTGATTTTGACCTGAACCTTGTTCTTAATATGGTGGCCCATGAAATGCTTCATGTAAGACAGAAAGCGCCCGGGCAGGTTATTGAAGACAAAAATGAAAGAGAATTCCAGGCCTATTATGAAATGCTTTTTCACAAAGTATTTCCTCAAATACCGGAAGTTTCGGATTTTCATAAAAAATTCTTTGGAGGAAAAGCCCTGGAATATTATAAAAGAATGGGCGAAGGTTCAGTATTGCAACAAAAATATGCAGAACAGAAAACAGAAGTTGAACATTTAATTAACGAACTACCATGACAGTAAAACCAGATATCACCTGGGCAGATTTTGAGAAAATAGACATCAGATGCGGAACCATTATTTCAGTAAATGATTTTGAAAAAGCAAGAAACCCTTCTTACCAGCTGGAAATAGATTTTGGGGACCTGGGAATCAGAAAATCATCTGCTCAAATTACCTCTCTTTACGAAAAAGAAGAACTTGTGGGAAAGCAGATTTTAGCGGTTGTTAATTTCCCTAAAAAGCAGATTGCCAATTTCTTCAGTGAATGTCTTGTGTTAGGTTTATATGGTGAGGACAAAAAAGATGTTACTCTTTTAGCGCCTTCATTGCCTACAAAAAATGGAATGCAGGTAGGATAAACACCCAACAAAAACACATATGATACAGAACATCCCCTTAGAAAGAGTTTTATTCCTTGATATTGAAACAGTTCCACAAGCTGGATCATGGGACGATTTATCCGAAACCGATCAGTATCTGTGGGATAAAAAAACAAGATTTCAGAGAAAAGACGATGTTACCGCAGAAGAATTTTATGACAGAGCCGGTATTATGGCCGAGTTTGGAAAAATTATCTGCATCACCATCGGAATGGTTGAAAAGAATGAAACGTTAAAAATAAAAAGTTTTTCCGGACATGATGAAAAGAAAATGCTTCAGGAATTTGGAGAAATCTTCAACAGTCCAAGGCTTTACAATGTCATTCTCTGTGCCCACAACGGAAAAGAATTTGATTTTCCGTGGATTGCCAGACGATATCTTATCAATGGAATGCAGCCTCCGGCTCCGTTTCAGATGTTTGGAAAAAAACCGTGGGAAGTACCCCACATCGATACTATGGAGCTCTGGAAATTCGGGGATTATAAGAGTTTTGTCTCCCTGGAATTACTGGCTCATGTCTTTGGTATTCCTACTCCGAAAGATGATATTGACGGCTC
>CBFQYI010000140.1:0-10008 GCA_965720825.1 uncultured Chryseobacterium sp.
AGGTATCCATCACTGGAATATTGTGTTGGGGCTTTTGCTGGGTGGTGTTTTTACCGCTCCTTTTTCTGCCATGCTTACCTCAAAGCTTCCCACAAAGAAAATGTTTGTCGTAGTGGGAATGGTAGTTATTGCCATGAGTCTTATTACGATAACAAAATCAATCTTATCGTAAGACAAGTATAAAATTTAAAGAAAAATAAGCGCAAAGATTTTAATGTTTTACTTTATTTTGAGGGATCATAGGGAAAAATTAATGATACAGTTTATGGACATTATCATTACTCATTTTTAGTAAAAATCTGAAACCATTAAAACTTTGCGTTTTTTTATTTTAAATACTTTTTCTAATGGTACGCTCTTGCTTCTTTTAAGATATGCAAAGGCGCAAAAATAACTATTAAGGCGCAAAGATTTTATATCCGATAAAATTGAATACAGCATACTTTGTTTTTTATCTCACACTGATTTTACAGATTATGCAGATCTTAATAAAAAAAATCTGCGTAATCTGTATCATCTGCGAGAAAAATTAATAACACTTCATTTTCTGAAAATCTCACATTGAGATTGAGCGAAATCGAAATATTCTTGTTTCTTAAAAATTATATATGAAATTTAGAAAAACTTTGCGCCTTTGCGATTATACAAAAAAACAGCTCCCAAAAAAGAGAGCTGCTTTAAGAAATTAACTATTTCCCGATTTTGTTTTTAAGAAAACATCAATTCCAAATCCTGCACATCCCTGAAACAGGAACAGGAGCAAAAACAGAAGATACAAGGTCTGAGGCAGATAAAGAAAATAGCTCAGCCACGTAAATGGATCCATTTCATAAACTCCGGTTTCTGATTTTATGGGAATAAGTTCTTTTGGAATAGAACCCAGATCATGCGTGAATAAGGCGACAAGGATAATGATGATTAAAAATACAGAACTTATTCTCGTCCAAAAGCCCAACATGAGAAATAAACCGAATATACATTCACAGAAAGCGGTAAAATTAGCTGTAAACTGTGGAAATGGAAATCCAATAGTACTAATGGTATTGAACATATATCCTTGAAAAATAGGATGGAAAAGTTTGTTGAAACCTGCTATAAAAAAGAATAACCCAATGAGTATTCTGCATAGTATGTATATGTTGGCTGTATTTTTTTCAAAGTTTGATTGTAATGTTTTCATTATTTTTTTAATTCATTGATTAAATCCACATGCCATAACCATGAACCATAGCTGGTCATGTGATTTTAGATTAGATAATAGGATGCTGTGTATCAATTTCAGATCGCATTATATTAGCGATGTCTGAAATTTATATTTTCGGAGGTATCCAGATAGAATTTAAAAAAGAGGAATAGGGTGGATCATCATACAGAAAATAGCGGTTGCTTGTTTCCTGATCCATAAATTTTTCAAAAGCAAAAGAATGAAAAGAAGCGGTAAAAAACAGAGAAAAGCCGGAGCAATAATTACTGTTGCATTTTATTGGAGTTCTGTTGTTTTCTTCCAGAAAATTCTTATTGCATTTTTTATGGGAAGTCTCTTCCTGGCTGTAGTTTTGTTTTGTACCTGTAGAAGAAAAACGGGAATTTTCAGTTTTTAGGATTATCAAATGGAGTAAGATTACACCTATATTAAATACCTGTATATACTGCCATAATCCTTTTCTTTTTTCGATAAATTCCATAAAACCAAGACAAATATAGTAAAATATTTGTACTTGTTTTTTATTCTGAAAAAATGATCAAAAACCATTTAATTAAAATATTTTCTGAATTTTAAAGGAGAAATAGCAGTCTGATTTTTAAATAAGCGATGAAAAGACTAAGGATGTTCAAATCCCAGATTATAAGCAATCTCAGAAACCGACATTGTACTAGTGGAAAGCATTTCTTTTGCCTTTTCAATCACTCTGTTCTGAATATGCTGCTGGGTTGTCTGTCCTGTATGAACTCTCAGCATATCACTCAAGTAATTAGGACTTATATTCATCTGTGAAGCCACGAATTGTACCGTAGGAATCCCGTTAATCAATAGCTTTTCATTTTTAAAATAATCATCCAGCAACGTTTCAAGCTGGGTTAAAAGATCATGATTCACCTTTTTCCGGGTTAAAAACTGACGGTTGTAGAACCTGTCACAGTATTTTAAGAGTAAATCAATATTGAATACCAACAAATCCTGAGTAAAACCATCCATGTTGGCTTCAATTTCTCTGTTGATATGGTCTATGATGTCTGTTACCGATTTTTCTTCTTTCTCAGAAAGATACAGGGCTTCATTGGCAGAATAAGAGAAATAGCCATAATCCTTTATAGCAGATGCTAACGGATATTTTTTTAATCGAAACTACATAGAAATCTGTGGTTACGGCACTCAGAATGGTTTCCGGATCAACATTTACTTCATTAAAATCAAACACACTGATCAAAGGGTTGGAAGGTCTTTTTAAGTTCAGGAAGTTGTGTAATGCAGTGATGGATGTTACTTTTTCGGGATCTTTCATTTCCTTCTTTGTTTAAATTTATCTTTAACCACCCCGTCAAAAATTCTTTGAATTTTTGCCACCCCTCCGGAGGAGGGGAATGTTTTGTCCTTCGGTTGTGGTATAGGTGTTTCTAAGGTACTTATTTTAGCGGGATTATTTTATCCTTTGCTGTTCTTTTTTGATCTGTTCAATTCCCTGTCTATAGGTCGTTACAGGAAACTCCGGGAATCTTTTCCTGAATTTTGAATCATCAAAGAGATTATCATATTGGTATCTTGGAAGCAGTTCCTGTAATTCTTTTGCATTTTTGTTGAATAAAGATCCTATGGTAAAAGCCAGTTTCGGAATAACAGAATACCTGAACTCTTTGCCATAAATCTGAGAAGCTAAGGCGATGAATTCTTTATAAGTTAATTTATGATCATCTACGGGTAGATGCCACGTCTGTCCATAAGCATCCGGAGTATTTCCAATTAAAGCGGTGGCGCGGCTTGCATCAGGAGTCCAGATCAGACTTCGCAATTGATCATCTCTTAAAGGAACTTTCAGTTTTTTATCCTCTTTAATAGCATTGAAAATAAGACTATTAGTGATACTCTGTGTCTTTCCAGGACCATAAAATTCAGGAGCCCTACAGATTACAGCTTGTATTGTTCCGGCTTTCATCTCTTTTAAAAGCATTTCTGCCATCTGTTTTCTTATCATTCCTTTTCGTCCTATAGGAGCAAACGGGGTTTCTTCTGTTAAAACATGATTGTTTTGAGGATACATATAGGTGTTATCAAAAAACACAAGCTTGGTACCATTGATTTTACAAGCTTCAATAACGTTTTTCATGATCGCTACGAATTGCTTTTCCCACAGATCGGTATCCATAGGAAGTCCGAGGGTGAAGTATGCAATTTCACTTCCTTTCACAGCTTCAATCGCTTTTTCTCTGTCTGATAAATCTGCAGAAAAAACAGTATCAGTATCATTTACTTTTTTAGCGTTTCTGCTGACAATACGGATATCTGAGGTATAGTTTCTCTTCAGTTCTCTTGCCAGTTCTTCACCAATCTGTCCATTGGCTCCTAATATAGTTTGCATCATTTTTTATTTTGAAAGTTATGTATTGCGTTGAAAATAAATGAAATATCTTCAATCGCTATTATTGATGATGCAAAATTCGGGCATAATTATAAAAATAGAGTAACAGAATCTATGGAAGTTGTAACATAATCTCAGATCATGTAAAAAGCCGGGAAAGAAAAGCTGACAAAATTTGAATAATATTCTTCCTCTTATTCTCTCTGTAACCTTTTCTATCCCAGCCTTAATCGCTTTCTTTGTTTTTTATCACTTTCTGTCTAAAGCCAGATCATTGTCATCAATTCTGCTGATCAGAATGTAGAACAAACCGGCATAGATCATCTGAATGCCCATTGCCTCCCAATTTTCGACAGTGCTGCTTCCAAAAAGCAGTAGAATAATCAGAGAGGCTCCGGCTATTGCGGCGATACGGGTTTTAAAACCAATCATCAGCAATAATCCGATGAGAAGTTCCAAAAAGGGGAGTGTAACTCCAAAAAGATGGACCAATGGCTGTGGAAGCCAGCTTGTTTCAAACCCTTTCATCATTCCTGAGGCAAAGTCCTGCAATTTTAGGAGACGGACCAATCCGTGTCCCAAAAGGTTGATTCCCATCGATACACGCAGGAAAAAGTAGGCTGTTTTTGTATTGTTCATAGAGGCATTTTTTGGTTTGGGAGAGGGAAGCTGGGGGTTGGAAGATATATTGGTCAAAAAAGTACTATTCAGGCTTCAATAACTTCCTGCATCCAGCTTCCAGACTCCTTACTTATTAAACTTTTCTTCGCTGTTATCAACCGGAGTATCAGGATCATTCATTACCATTTTGGCGATATCATCTTTTCTCATAAAGACTACGCCCTGTTTTTCTTTGGTGTATTTAATGAATTCCTCCATGACATGCACCATAGAAGGTGTTCCACCAATTCGGTCATGAAAACTGATGCTCATCATTCTTCTTTTGGATGCGCCTTCTTCATAAAGACGGTCAAACTCAAATTTAAGCTGTGCTAAAAACTGATCAGGACTCCAGTGTTTTCCTTCAATATTGACAATATCATTGTTACGAAGCGTATAAGGAATAACAACAAAGTTTTTTCCTTTTACTTTGGTAATGAAAGGCTCATCATGGCTTAAGTCATCGATATGATACAGAAAACCAAGATCTTGTAAAACTTTAAGGGTATTCGGACTTCTTCTCAACCAATTCGCATTATAACCAACTGCTTTCTGTCCAGTAATCTTTTCAACGGCATCTACCCCTTGCTTTACAAAATTCAGTTCATCAGCATAACTCTTATTCCATTGGTTATCCCAGGTAAAACCGTGGGCAGCAATTTCATGACCACCATTGGCAATAGCTTTGGCAACTTCAGGATATCTTTCAGCAGCGGTTCCCACTACATGAGAGGTTACTTTGATATTGTATTTTTTCCATAAATCCAACATCCGGTAAATTCCTTCATTTCCCCCGTAGCGATACCAGCTTTCTGCAGGAAGATCCGGCTGCCCTTTAGGTAGAGGAGTTCCACTGAAAGGACTTTCAGCGCCTTCCGGCTGTCCACCGGTTTCAAACTGCATAGAAACGGAAATAACCAATTGAGCTCCATTCGGCCAGTATTTTTTAGAGGAAGCCTGTTTTTCATGCTGTTGTTTTTTTCCTGTTTTATCTCTGTCATGACGATCAGAGAAGGACATCAGAACAATTGTTGAAGCAAGCAACAATACTGATTGTTTTATGTATTTCATTTTGAATGTATTGATAAGACAAAATTGATACATAACCCATCAACATGTATTGTAAAAATTAATGGTAAATTTGTAAAAATTCATTCTTTCATGAAACGAATCGTTAATTTCAACTCTTTTAATGTTTTCAGTATTGAAAAAGATAACTGGGATGTTGAATATCACAATCATAACTTTTATGAACTGATCATCATAGAAAGTGGAAAAGGATTTCACCATCTTAACAATATTACTTTTCCCTATAAAAAAGGAGATGTTTTTTTTCTCAGACCCAATGATGGTCATGAATTTTCGATTAAAAACAAAACAAAATTCATCTATATAAAATTTACGGAACAGTATATATGGGAAAATTTGCTGTCTAATAAAAAGAATGAACTTCA
Organism: uncultured Chryseobacterium sp.; assembly: GCA_965720825.1. Lineage (GTDB taxonomy): Bacteria > Bacteroidota > Bacteroidia > Flavobacteriales > Weeksellaceae > Chryseobacterium. The sequence continues at coordinate 5,690 of CBFQYI010000140.1, forward strand.
GAAAGTGTTACAGCTTCTGATGGAGGATCATTCTTTTGTGTATGAATCAGTGATTAAGAGTACAACAGACAGGGTACATCTGTTACAACTTGCCCAGATTCTTCTGTATGAGTTCAGTCATAAAAACACCTATAACAAAGAGATAACTACTGATCTCTTTTCCAGTATTATTACGATTCTTATCCGGAATACGATGCAAAATACTGCTGTAAAAAGCAGGATTGCACAAAATGTAAGCAGAATTGAGAGGATCTTGTATTATATCAATGTCAATGCGTTGGATGCAGATAAAATGAAAATTGAAAACCTGGCCAAAGAATTTATGCTGTCTCCGAATTATATCAGCATTTACATCAAAAAACAGACGGGCTTCTCTATACAACAGCATATGATACAGCATAAGATAAAAACTGCTGAAAAGCTTTTACTCCAGAGTCATTATAACATCAGTGAAATTGCTGACAAACTGGGTTTCAATGATGCCAGCCATTTCAATAAAATATTCAAAGCCTATAAGGAAATGTCCCCTTCTGAATTCAAGAAGAACCTGTAATAGGATAATAGCTTATGATATATTAGTACTACAATTTATCGCTTTATTCCAATTGCTTTTAATGCACTGGATGTTAAAAAGATATCATCAAATACCGTCAGTGATTCTACATCATTGAATCCTGAAGGAAGCAGGTCATTTTTATTAAAAGACAATTCAATAGAAGGATCGTAAGAAGCAATGATTCTCACTTTTGAGTATCCATTATAATCTACTTTAAATCCTTCAAACATACAGTTCTGCTCAGCCTTTTGATATTCAGCATATTCTTCAAAACCCATAATATCCGTTCTTTTTCCATCATTATGATCCAATGATTTCCATGCGGTATAATTTTTAGGCTCTTTCAGAATCTCTCCTTTACGGTCTACAGGAACAAACATTCCAAGAGTCAGACGCTTCTTTAAGAAATTGGCATAATTATTCATCAGATTCAAAATCTGAAGATCAGCATATCCTTCGTGGGAATAATACTCCAGCACGAAAGTGGTCATCGGAATCAGCTTAAGAGAAGCATCAGTCGGCATATTTAGTCTTTACTTTTTTGGGCGATAAAAATAGTATTTTTATTTACGCTACCCAATGGAAACAGATGAATAGGATGGAATTTATACCCATTCTGAATAACAATAACTTTAGGACAAACTCTTAATTTTCATTATTTTTGAAAGAATAACCATAGAAACCATTATGAACCTGTCTGTGAAAAATATAAAAAATTTTACAGATACCAATTACAATATGTTGAATAAGATACTATTGGCAGCCGGAATCATTCAATGCTGCTTCTTCAATATGAAGGCTCAGAGTGCCGGAGCACACCCGGTTTATACCTCCGAATGGGGTCACCTTTATCGTGAAAATGGAAAAAATAAGGATGCTTTGGGAATCTTTTCTACCGAAGCACCGGTTTACCTTCTGGATTCTACCCAAACCCAATACAAAGTACAGGTAAGCAACGGAGATATTGGTTTTATAGACCGCCAGCCACTCCAAAAATCTATGCGTGGAAAAAAATCAGCAGGTGAGCCACTACAGTATTTCTATAGAGGAAAAGAAGGATATCAATGTCCACATTTTTACGTGCAGGGATCAGAATTGCGTGTACGAAAAGGACCTACAACGGAAAGTACTGCAACACGCAGAGCAGCTTTAAATGAACTGATTTGTATTGATTATGTACCTCTGTATCAGGATGGCTGGGTATATATTGGTGACCATTTCCACGAAAACCCGGAATATATCCAGATGAAATACCTGGGAACAGAACTTACCTATGACAAAGTTCTGAAAGATTATCTGGTTATAAAAGGGAAGAACAAGGAAAAAGAACTGACTCAGGTTGGAAGATTACGCGAAATCGCATGGCTTGAAGATAAAAATCTTAAACAAGCATTACGCTATTGGAAAGAATCTTATTCAGGGATAGAAAATCCAAAAGTAGATATCGATTTTGAACTTCTTCTGGCAGATCAATTGGCGAAAAAGCCCCAAACTGAAATCTATGAGAAAAAGCTGAAAGGGTTGAATATGCATTTCATATGGAAAGGAACCCAACTTTTTGACGGAAAAATTACAGAGACACAAGTGAAACAGCTGGAAATGCAGAAGATAAAAGACATTCCCAATACCCCTGAATGTGGCTGGGAACCTCAATACTTTTACAGAACACCTGATATTATTGTAGCCTTTGAAGAATATAAAGGAAAAGTTTCCGGAAGTATTTACAAAATGTCTTTTAACAGCGGTGAAGCCGTAATTCTCGGCAATGAACGTATGGATTCCAATTATAATGAAAAGGATTTTGTTACCCGTTTTGGAGATTTGCTCTCAGCACGCTGGATTGCTTCTCCCCACGAATATTATATTCAAAATGGAGATGCAGGGGTCTTTATTTTTACATTCAAAGAGGGAAAACTTTTCAGCTATGAATGTATGTTTTATTGTTAGAAAATTCTAATCATTTTTATCAATAGAGGCGGGCTTTAGCCCGCCTAATTTATTAATCATCATACCAAAGGCTTTAGCCGAAACCTTATATTTTTTAAATTTTGGCTGAAGCCATAGGATTTAGTGATCTTATTAAAACGGGCTTTAGCCCGTTCCTATTGAATATTTACAATTTTTTCCAAATATTTTTTTAGTATCTGCGATAATGACAACAATTAATTATTTAATAATTTTTTAGATCAATTTATCTATCAATAGAGGTGGGCTTTAGCCCGCCTAATTTATTAATTATCATACCAAAGGCTTTAGCCAAAACTTAAAACATTTCTTTAAAAAACTCCATCATATTTTCCTTCAACAATGATTAAATTTTAAAGCCGTATCTTTACTTCACCAAACAAAATATTACAATATGTCATTTATAACACCGGAAGGAGCCAGGAAGGCTCAGCTATCCCTATCTGAAAGGGCACCCGTTGCTCATTCCATTCTCTCAGGGGAAGAGAATATTTCGAAATACAACAGTGGAGTATGTCATGATGTGGTTGCTTATGCATTGTATATGCGTGGTGCCAGGATAAGTCCTACTCAGCTTGCAGAATCTGCAGGACAAAAATGGTTAACCTTATTCAATTATCCGGCTGGAGAAAAATGGGACGGATACACACCCATTCCTGCAGGAAAAGCCATTGGTTTTTACAGACTTATTGATAAAACATTCTTTCATTCAGCAATTACTACGGGAAACGGAAATGAAATCAGATCTGTCAACGGATTTTCATTAGGATCAGCATGGACAGTACCTGTGGATATGAAATGGGTATTAGGCAAAAAGAATTCTGACGGAACCTTCAATTATGATGGTACCAAAATAGAAGTCTATATTTCTTCTTTATAACAGAATTTATATTTCAATACAACAAAAGGCAGATCAGCATATTCGCTTTTCTGCCTTTTTACTTTTAAGCATCAGCACATTTCGGGCATATCCCGCTGATGATAAAATTATATTCCTGTGCGATAAAATGTTCCGGTAAGCTGATTTCCGGGATAGCGTTTTCAATGCACGTCACGGAATGACATTCCTTACAGTTAAAATGAACATGATTGTGAAAATGCTGTTCATGGGTACATTTCCCACTGCATTTTGCAAAATTCACCACACCGTCAATATTGACAATCTTGTGTATAGCGCCTTCGTTTTCAAGCCTTTCCAACACCCTGTAAATGGTTACTCTATTGCACAGATCTCCTAGTTTCTTCTGAATATCAGAATGGGTAAGGGCTACATCTGAACCATTGATAAGGTTTAAAATTTCCGTTTTGGCGTGTGTATTTCTGACCTGTTTCATATTTTAATGCAACAAAGTTGCGTTATTTAAATTTTTATCTCTACTTTTGCAACAAAGTTACGATAAGAAAATTAATCCATACTATTATGAAATCAAAAATTCTTGATGCTGTAGGAATCTCCGCTGCTGTTTTATGCCTGATTCATTGTATTGTCTTTCCGTTGTTATTAATTGTTCCTTTGGGAATATCCCATAACCCTTATATTGATCTGGCTTTCCTTTGCATTGGAGCTGTTGTGGTTTTCAGAATAACAAAGAAAATGGAAAACCGGTGGCTGAAGTTTTTATTCTGGGGATCTATAGCCCTTATTTTCATTTCTATATTGACAGATTTTCTGTTTGAGGTTCATATTCCTTTGATCTATATGGGAGCAGCAGGTTTAATTATGGGCCATATCATCAATTTTAAAAATCATAAACATTAAGAGCATGACTAAAAAACTTCCTGTAACGGTACTCAGCGG
>CBFQYI010000141.1:0-9959 GCA_965720825.1 uncultured Chryseobacterium sp.
GACAGGGAAGATTAATCTGCAGCTTTAAGCATATTTTTTTACATGCAAGTTTTTCCGAAAAGTCTACTAAAGAATTGATGATGATATCTTTTTTATCCATATAACAGAAAAAATATTTCTTTCCGTTGACCATACTGATTTTGATGATATCATAAGAAAATCCATTCAGAGTAAATTCTCTTTCTTCTTTCCATTCTGCATCTTCCAGGTGCTTTTCTGTAAAACATATGGTTTCTGATTTTCTGAAATTATTCCTTGCAATGCTTTTTTGTGTTTTCTCATAGAGTTCTCTTTTTAAATGAGAAATAACGGAATGCATCACATTACTGAATAATATGATTACCGGAATACAGAAAAAAATAAATAGTAGTTTTTTATTCAAAGAATGAAAGATATTTTAAGGAACAAGTTCTCCAGATGATTCTACAGAAGTAAATTTTAAAATATTGATTTTGTGAAGTGTCTCAGACCCTTTTACTGTGTACTCTATCCAGTTGTCTTTTGGATTTAATTTCTGAGGGACAGGATTTTCTGCAGGAGCTCCTGCTTTAAAGACTTTGATAATTTCGTTATTTTTATACGGAAGATTTCCTCTTATTGTTATTATATCACCTGTATTATTCTGAACAAATGGAATGGTATTTCCTTCTGCTCTCAAAGTTTTTACAGTGATGATGCTGTTATTTTTGTTTTTCAGCTTAACGGTATACATAATTCCTCTTGCTCCTACCCATTCTCTTCTTTCGGCGCTGATTACAGAAACTGTCTTATCCTGGTATAAAGAGGATACCGGCATCCCGCAGGAAGCCAGCATCCAAAATACCATTAAATATAATTGATTATTCATTTTCTAATCATTATCACCTCCTGTACGTCCCAATACCAGGAAGTTACCACTATATATGATTTCACCTTTATACTCGGCTTTCAGTATATAATTTCCAGGTAGCATTTTCTGTCCAAACTCTTCATCAGACTTTACATTTTTCTTACTGTACACCATTCTGCCCGATGCATCCACAATACTTATATTTACGCTGCTGTATTTAGCAGTATCAAATCTCAGATGGGAAATTCCTTTTGAAGGATTGGGATATATCATATTCATATCCTTTTTAGATTTAGTCTCTGTGGTTGACAATGGAGTTACCGTATTCTGCGTCGTCCATGCTCCTCTTCCATAAGTAGAAACCAATACAGTTTTGGTAGCAGGTCTGTAATCTAAATTAGTAATTCTTACATTTCCTATATTTCCAGTTACGGAAGCCCATTCAGGAGTTAAATCCAGGAAATTAGTAGTTCCCCAAACTCCCATTTCTGTTCCTACTAATACCTCATTGGGATTGTCTGGGTTTCTGAGTACAGTTCTTACCGGCATATCAGGAAGGTTTCCTTCTTTGTTCTGCCAGGTTGTTCCGCCATCTGTAGAATAGAAAACACTGGTCAGGTTATAATTGGAGAAGGTTACAATCATTTCATTTTCATTCGCACCAAATTCTATATCAGAAACAGTTCCTACTATTGGTGATGTTAACAAGGTTGCTGCGTATGCTGTGGTGTTGGCATTTGTTACTTTAAATATTCTCCCCAGATTGGTTCCTACAAAAAGTGTTGTGGAAGCAGTTGTAAAAGGAGATACTTTCATCCATGATATCTGCTCTCCAGACTGTGCTGTTCCTACAGTAACCACATTATTAGTGAATGATGTAGCTGTTGCAGAAAGTCCGCTTGTTCTGAAAAGCGTAAGCCCGGAGCGGTAAGAATAGAAAGTATCGTTTTTTCTATCCAAAGCAATTTCATTGACGAAATGTCCTAAGTTTGCATTGGTACCGGCAATAAGACTCTGCACATTGGTAGTCAATAAATAGTGATTGTTATAAGTATAGCTCGAAATTTCATACGTGTCCAGATCATCGTACTCTGTGTACATACCATCTCCCCCTGTAGCAGCAAACTTGTTAAGAAAGTTATTGGATTGTGGTACACCATAAAGCCACCATGAACCATTATCCTGAGCCCCGGCCAATAATTCTTCATCTACCGGAGTTTTTGTTGGATTAAGCATTGCTGTGTAGAACTGTGTTACATTATACCTTGTATTTCTTGCCGAAAATGCTCCCGCTGCTCCTATATTCGTTTTATCAGGGACAAAGTAAACTCCACCATCATTTCCAAACATCATCTGCTTACTGACATAATTATTAAAGGGATTAAACACTATTGCATGTTGATCAGCATGAACTGTAGAAACCTGCAAAGCAGCCATATTGTTATTATTGGACCATTTTGAAATCTGACTCCATGTACCTCCTCCGTTCGTAGATTTATACAGATCAACACCTCCGATATATACTGTATTGTCATCTTGAGGATCTGCTGCAATCACAAGATCATAAAAAGATTGTCCTCGGGTGAAATCATTAGCAGGAATACTCGTGTCTGTAGGAGCAGGTAATGTCAAAACAGGTGCTGCATCATTGGTAGCCTGCCATGTTACCCCTCCGTCAACAGAACGTGCAATTCTGATTGGTTCTGTAGTAGTAGAGCTTCCCTGCATAAAAGCATAGATTTTATTTGCATCTGTTTTAGAAAGGCAAAAATTAACTCTTGCTCCAGCATTTCCTACATTATATACCTGATTAAAAGTATTTCCGTCAGCAGATTTAAAAATTCTTCCTCCTGAGTCTACATTGGAAAGCCTGGAAGTTCTTGTAGAAACCCATACAGCATTATCTGCTCCTATTTCTATCTGTTGTATAGAATATCCGGTTATACCGGTTGCATTTGTTGTTGTATCTAAGGCCAGTAAATTAGTGTTTTTGTTAAATGTAACCCCTCCATCAGTTGATTTATATAACCCAGCCTGATTCAATCCCTGCCATCCAGCAACAAAAGTAGGAGTTCCTACATATGTTCCACTTACCCCTGCATATACCTCCGAGATTCCATTATTATTTCTTACTTTAATATCGTTAATATAAAAGTTTCCATTGCCTATTCCATTCGAATAGGTTACCGGTATGGTAAATATCTGTGTCCAGGTAGCACCTCCATCCGTCGATTTCCATATTCCGGATCCTTTAGCATCACCCGTTTCAGTTTCTCCTGTACCGACATAAAATACCTGCGGATTGTTTGGGTCGTAAGTAATACAAGAAACCGAAGTATTGGCCCAGAATGTACTGAGTGGCTGCCATTCATTAGTACTTATGGAAGGATCCTGATTAACCCAAAGTCCACCGGAAATTCCGCCAGCAAAGACCCTTTTGCCGGTAGTATCATTAGGGTCATACATAATGGCCCTTGTTCGTCCTCCTACATCATAAGGATCTCTTTCAATCCAGGGTTCGTTAATAATTTTTCCAGTAGAAGAATGATGATTACTGGAAATAAATGACATAGGTTTTTCGGAACTATATTTACCCGATAAGATATCGTGATTTATTTTCACCAACTTCTCAAAATACGTCCTTCCGGTAACCGGATCCATTGTTCTTTTGTAATCTTCCTCATAATATTCATTGGGAGGTATTCCAGCTTTCCTGGCAGCTTTATGCAGCTGTTTGAGGTTCTTGCCGTATTGGGCATACAATTTCTGTAAATGTTTTTGATTATTGTTGTGCGTATTTTGTTGTGCATTAATAATAGTGCAAAGTAATACCGCTGCAACAGGATAAATTTTCAGTACCATTTGTTTTTTTTCAAATATACCGAAAATAAATATTAAAAATTCAATAAAAAACAAAATACACCGTAAACAATTAAATAAAAATGTTAAAAATATATCAAATACCTATTTTGAGCATTTTTTGTTTTTTAATTAAAATTATTATTTTTTTCAACTGAAAAACAAAAAGCCCCGGATAAATCCGGGGCAATTATATGATTACAAAAGAAATCTTACGCTTGAACGTTGTTCCCTCCTAATACGAAAGGCTCAACTTCTTTGATTTCTCCGAACTGCTGCTCGTAGTTAGCGATGTTCTGTTGAAGAGCGCTTAATACTCTTTTAGCGTGAAGTGGAGCAAGAATTACTCTTGATCTTACTTTAGCTTGCTGAACACCTGGCATCAACTGAATAAAGTCTACTACAAATTCAGATGGAGAGTGGTTTACTAAAGCTAGGTTAGCATAGATACCAGCAGCTACCATTTCGTTTAATTCGATGTTGATGTTTCCGTCTTGTGGATTTTGATTGTTGTCCATTGTTATAAATTATGTTTTTAAAATTCGAAATTTGAGATTGTGAAAATATAAAAATAATTTCAAATCCCAAATTTCAAATCATTAATTTTAGTTAAGGTCTTCGAATTCTTTCTTAGAACCAACAATAACGTTTTGATACTCTTTAAGACCTGTACCTGCAGGAATTCTGTGACCTACAATTACATTTTCTTTAAGACCGTTAAGATCGTCTATCTTACCAGCAACTGCTGCTTCGTTAAGAACTTTAGTAGTTTCCTGGAACGATGCTGCAGACATGAATGACTTAGTCTGAAGGGCCGCTCTTGTAATACCTTGCAGTACAGGAGTTGCAGTAGCAGGAAGAGCTTCTCTTACTTCTACTAATGCCAAATCTTCACGCTTCAACTTAGAGTTTTCGTCTCTTAATTCTCTTGCAGTAATCATCTGACCTGGTTTAAATTCTTTAGAATCACCAGCTTCTACTACTACTTTAAGACCGAATACTCTGTTGTTTTCTTCTAAGAAATCAAACTTGTGTTCAAGAGCTCCTTCAAGGAATTGAGTATCACCTCCATCTACGATAGATACTTTCGTCATCATCTGTCTTACGATAATTTCGAAGTGCTTGTCGTCGATTTTTACCCCCTGTAGACGGTAAACTTCCTGAATTTCGTTTACTAAGTATTCCTGAACGGCAGTTGGACCTTTAATTCTTAAGATATCTTCCGGTGTGATAGAACCATCAGAAAGTGGAGAACCAGCTCTTACGAAGTCATTCTCCTGAACAAGAATCTGGTTAGAAAGTTTTACCAAGTAAATTTTTCTTTCTCCAGTTTTAGCCTCAACAATAAGTTCACGGTTACCTCTCTTGATTTTTCCGTAAGAAACTACCCCGTCGATTTCAGTAACAACCGCTGGGTTTGAAGGGTTTCTTGCTTCGAATAATTCGGTAACTCTCGGAAGACCTCCGGTGATATCCCCTGCTTTTGCAGATTTTCTTGGGATCTTGATTAAGACTTTACCAGCCTTAATTTTTTCACCATCATTAACCATTAAGTGGGCTCCTACCGGTAAGTTGTAAGCTTTTTGCTCAACTCCTTTAGAGTCTACCACTTTCAAGGTAGGTACGGCTTTCTTATTTCTAGATTCAGAGATTACTTTCTCTTCAAATCCTGTTTGTTCGTCAATTTCAAGTTGGAATGAAATACCCTGGATGATATCCTCGTATTCTACCTTACCTGAAGTTTCAGCAATGATAACCGCGTTATACGGATCCCATCTACAGATTGTATCTCCTTTCTTCACTTTATCACCTGGTTTTACAGATAATATAGATCCGTAAGGTACGTTAGCTACCATTAATGGAGTTCTGGACTCATTATCAGCAACTAATCTGAATTCTGTTGAACGAGAAACTACAACTTCAGCAGTATTACCGTTTTCATCTTCAGAAGTAATTGTTCTTACCTCATCCATTTCTACGATACCATCTCTTCTTGCAACGATAGATGGGTTTTCTGATACGTTTCCTGCAGTACCCCCTTGGTGGAAGGTTCTCAACGTAAGCTGAGTACCTGGCTCCCCAATGGATTGTGCTGCAATTACACCTACCGCTTCACCCATGTGGATCACTTTACCTGTTGCTAAGTTTCTACCGTAACATTTCGCACAGATACCTTTCTTAGCTTCACAAGTTAATGGTGAACGAACCTCCACAGCTTCTAATCCTGCTTCTTCGATTCTCTTTGCCAATGCTTCAATGATCACCTGATCTGCACTTGCGATAAGCTCGTCAGTTTCAGGATCGTAAATATTATGAAGGGATACTCTACCTAAGATTCTTTCAGAGATTCTTTCAACGATCTCGTCATTTTTCTTAAGTGCAGTAACTTCTGTACCTCTTAATGTTCCACAGTCGTCTTCTGTAACGATAACATCCTGTGCAACGTCTACCAATCTTCTCGTTAAGTAACCAGCATCGGCTGTCTTAAGAGCGGTATCCGCAAGACCCTTACGGGCACCGTGGGTAGAGATAAAGTACTCTAGGATCGAAAGACCTTCCTTAAAGTTGGCAAGGATCGGGTTTTCGATGATCTCCGCTCCGGTAGAACCGGCTTTCTGCGGTTTAGCCATCAAACCTCTCATCCCTGATAACTGACGGATCTGTTCTTTAGAACCCCTCGCTCCAGAGTCAAGCATCATATATACAGAGTTGAAACCACCTTGGTCAGTTTTCATTCTGCTCATGATCATTTCAGTTAATCCGGCGTTGGTGTTTGTCCAAACGTCGATTACCTGGTTATAACGTTCTGTATCGGTAATTAGCCCCATGTTATAGTTAGCTCTAATTTCGTCTACAGTTTCGATTGATTGTGCAATCATCTGTTTTTTCTCAACAGGAACTACAATATCCCCAAGTGAGAAAGAAAGACCTCCTTTGAATGCGTTTGAATACCCTAGGTCTTTCATTGCATCAAGGAACTTCACAGTGGTAGGGAAATCTGTATCAGCAAGGATCTTACCGATAACGTTTCTCAATGATTTCTTAGTCAAAAGTTCATTGATATATCCTACCTGCTTAGGTACAATCTGGTTGAATAGAATTCTACCTACAGAAGTTTCGATCAATCTTGTAACGATTTCTCCGTCTTCTTTGATAGGCAGTCTACATCTTACTTTAGCATTTAAAGATACTCTACCTTCAGCGTAAGCGATTTCTGCTTCTTCAGGAGAATAGAATGCAAGACCTTCTCCTTTTACTTTCATAGTCTCCGTAGAGCTTAATTCTTTAGTCATGAAATAAAGACCAAGAACCATGTCCTGAGATGGTACTGTAATTGGAGAACCGTTTGCAGGGTTCAAGATGTTTTGAGAACCTAACATCAATAACTGAGCTTCAAGGATTGCTTCTGGTCCTAATGGCAAGTGTACCGCCATCTGGTCACCATCGAAATCGGCGTTGAAGGCCGTAGTTACTAATGGGTGTAGCTGGATTGCCTTACCTTCGATCATCTTAGGTTGGAAAGCCTGAATACCCAGTCTGTGAAGCGTAGGTGCTCTGTTCAATAGAACAGGGTGACCTTTCATCACGTTTTCAAGGATATCATAAACTACTGGTTCTTTTCTGTCGATAATTCTCTTTGCAGATTTTACTGTTTTTACAATACCTCTTTCAATTAGTTTTCTAATGATGAATGGTTTGTAAAGTTCAGCTGCCATATCCTTAGGAATACCACATTCGTGAAGCTGTAAGTTTGGACCTACAACAATTACCGAACGCGCAGAGTAGTCTACCCTTTTTCCTAGTAGGTTCTGACGGAAACGACCTTGCTTACCTTTCAATGAATCAGAAAGTGATTTCAATGGTCTGTTTGATTCAGATTTTACAGCAGAAGATTTTCTTGTGTTATCGAATAATGAATCTACTGATTCCTGAAGCATACGCTTCTCGTTTCTCAAGATTACTTCAGGAGCTTTAATCTCCAATAATCTCTTCAAACGGTTATTTCTGATAATAACTCTTCTATAAAGGTCATTCAGGTCAGAAGTTGCGAAACGTCCTCCATCCAATGGAACCAATGGTCTTAGTTCTGGTGGGATAACAGGAAGTACACGCATGATCATCCACTCTGGTCTGTTGATCATTCTTGTATTAGCACCTCTTAATGCTTCTACAACGTTCAATCTCTTAAGAGCTTCTGTTCTTCTTTGTTTTGAACCTTCGTTGTGAGCTTTGTGTCTCAAGTCGAAAGACAATGCATCAAGATCGATTCTTTTTAATAGATCTTCAACGGCTTCAGCACCCATTCTGGCGATGAATTTGTTTGGATCAGAATCATCAAGATACTGGTTTTCTACAGGAAGAGTTTCCATGATGTCAAGGTACTCTTCTTCTGTAAGGAATTCCATATTTTCAAAATCAGAACCGTCTAATTTTTTAGCAATACCCTGCTGAATCACTACATACCTTTCGTAGTAGATGATCATGTCTAATTTCTTAGAAGGAATTCCTAAAAGGTATCCGATTTTGTTTGGTAATGAACGGAAATACCAGATATGTGCAATTGGAACTACAAGATTGATGTGCCCGATTCTCTCTCTTCTTACTTTTTTCTCAGTAACTTCTACTCCACAACGGTCACAAACGATTCCTTTGTAACGAATTCTCTTGTATTTACCACAAGCACATTCGTAATCCTTTACAGGACCAAAGATTTTCTCACAGAATAGTCCGTCTCTTTCAGGCTTGTGAGTTCTGTAGTTAATAGTTTCCGGCTTTAAAACCTCCCCTCTTGAGTCTTGTAAAATAGACTCCGGTGAAGCTAAACCGATGGTTATTTTATTAAATCTACTTGATTTATTTTTATTTGACATAATTTTATTTTTGATTATAAAGATTAAAGATTGAAAGCATTACACTTTCGCTCTTATCATCTCGGAGTTGATTAATTCTTTAATTTTTAGTAATTAAATCTTTAATTTACTCCTCCAATCTTACGTCTAATCCAAGACCTTGTAACTCGTGAAGTAATACGTTGAATGATTCCGGAATACCTGGTTCAGGCATAGATTCACCTTTTGCAATTGCTTCATAAGTTTTTGCTCTACCAATCACATCATCCGACTTCACAGTAAGGATCTCTCTAAGGATGTTAGATGCACCGAATGCTTCAAGTGCCCAAACCTCCATCTCTCCGAATCTCTGACCTCCGAACTGAGCTTTACCTCCTAACGGCTGCTGAGTAATCAATGAGTAAGGACCAATAGAACGTGCGTGCATCTTATCATCTACCATGTGTCCTAGTTTCAACATGTAAATGATACCTACAGTCGCAGCCTGAGTAAATCTTTCTCCGGTACCACCATCATAAAGGTGAGTGTGACCGAATTTAGGAAGACCCGCTTTCTCAGTATATTCAGTAATCTGATCAAGACTTGCTCCGTCAAAGATTGGCGTAGCGAACTTCAATCCTAATTTTCTACCAGCCCATCCAAGAACGGTTTCGTAGATCTGACCGATGTTCATACGGGAAGGTACCCCTAGTGGATTCAATACGATATCTACTGGTGTTCCGTCCTCAAGGAATGGCATATCTTCTTCACGAACGATTCTTGAAACGATACCTTTGTTACCGTGACGTCCTGCCATTTTATCCCCTACATTTAGTTTACGTTTCTTAGCGATGTAAACTTTAGCCAACTTCATGATCCCTGCCGGAAGTTCATCTCCGATTGAAATTGCAAATTTCTCACGGTTTTTAACTCCCTGAATGTCGTTATATTTGATTTTGTAATTGTGAATCAATTGTTTGATCAATTCATTCTTGTCAGCGTCCACTGTCCAGTCTGCACCACTAACGTTTACATAATCTTCAACTGAAGTTAATAACTTGTGAGTAAATTTCACACCTTTACCGATGATTTCTTCGTCCAGGTCATTTTGTACCCCTTGAGAAGTTTTACCGCTTACCAGTGTGTTTAATTTTTCAATTAAAGTATTTCTCAACTCGTCAAACTTAGCCTTGTAAGTGTTTTCAATTTCTTCAAGTTTAAGTTTTTCTTCAGTTCTTTTCTTTTTGTCTTTAATATTTCTAGAGAACAATTTCTTGTTGATAACAACTCCTCTTAATGAAGAGTCAGCTTTCAATGAAGCATCCTTCACATCACCAGCTTTATCACCGAAGATTGCTCTAAGAAGTTTTTCTTCAGGAGTCGGGTCAGATTCACCTTTTGGAGTAATTTTACCAATCATGATATCTCCAGGCTTCACTTCA
>CBFQYI010000142.1:0-9916 GCA_965720825.1 uncultured Chryseobacterium sp.
CCGATGTAAAAATTCTCCAAACATTTAATAGCTAAAGTTTTTTTTACCTGTTTATTATAACCGATTATTCTGGTGGAAAAATATTTTTAGATCATATTGTTGTTTTTAGAATGTTTGATTTATAATGTTAAAAATCACACGAAAGGATTCGTGCGGTAGCGGAGGGTAAAAAATATATGATGGCAGAAACAGATCTGTCCCTTTTAAGATCTATAGCTAGAACAAGTTGAAAAGAAGCCATAAATATATCCTGGTTATACGGCGTATATAATAAATAAGTGTATAATTGATGTATTAGTGGAGTATGATTGATTTGTTAAAAATGCATGTTTGATGTATGTATATTTTGTTGGTATATCTTTTATCTCTCTACTTTTGCGGCAACAAAATGATCAAATGATGAAAAAAAAATTTCTATTACTTGGAGGCATTATAATCAGCCTTCAGGTGTTCTCTCAGGTAGGTATTAATACACCCAATCCTCAGGCCAGCCTGGATGTAGTAGGTAAACCTGCATCTACGAATGTATTCGATGGTATTATTGCTCCCAGAATTACAGGAGCACAACTCAGAGCAAAGACATACACCCAAAAACAGCAAGGAGCATTGGTGTATGTAACAGCTGCTGATCTAACTCCCAGCGGGCAGACCGCAGAAGTAACCAGCACCGGGTATTTTTATTTTGACAGCAATATGAACCGCTGGCAAAAACTGAACTCGGGTACTGTCGCTGTTGGGGATCCTACAACAGATGCCTTCATTGATGATCCTGCCAATACAATGGTGAAATTAGGGGCAGCCTCTACAGGGACTGCCAGATCTTCAAACACTGATTTTGTTGTTAAAGACAACGGAAGAGTAGGAATAGGAACAGAATCCCCTGATACAGCATTACATATAAAAGAAAACGCAAATGCTGATAGTAATCAGTTGAAAGTGCAGTCAACCAATAGTTCTCCATTGATTAATCTGGAAAGAACAGGAAGTAATAACTTATCTTCCGGAGCAGAGCTTGGAAAATTATCCTTTAACGGAAAGATTGCTGGATCCAATTTCCCATTAGCAGGGATAAAAGCGAATTACTGGGGAAACGGGTCAACCAATTCTTCAACTCTTACTTTTTCTACCAGTGACCGGCCCGCTGTCATAATTAATGAGAATGGGGATATGGGAATAGGGCGTAATGATACCAATTATGCAATGTCTCCCACACAAAAACTGGATGTAGACGGAAATGTAAGATTCAGAAGTGTCCCATCATCCACCTTAAATAGTACAGATATGTTAATGGCACTGGATGCTAACGGGGTTGCTAAAAAAGTAGACATCACAGCTCCGGCCAGTGTTTTGGTGGCTACAAGAACTGGACCGTCAGCAAAATCGGGAGATGGCTCTGAAAACATCATGTGGTTTGAAAATACCCGCCTGTCTAATAATGCTTATCTTACAAGAGTAGACAGCGGTACCTTTAAGGCAACCAAGGCAGGATTATACACAATAAATATCACAGCCCACTTTGACCAGGTTCCTGAAGGGACAGTAAATGAAAGCCATTACAGAGGGGTAACCGTTGGGGTAAAGACGACAACAAACAAGCGTACCCAGCATTATGGAGCTAATTATTTAGGAAATGGATACACCAATATTACTGCTGTTTTTATATTAAATGCGGGAGAACAATTTAATGCATACAGCGCATGTAATAAGGGTGGAACCTACAGACAGATGGAAGCTACGATGTCTGTTGTTTACACCCCTTTATAATACTAAGTATCATTTTATAAAAAAAAGACAAAGTAACTTTTTTGCCTGTCCGGTATAATTTTCAGGCAAAGAGATGTATGCTAGCATCCTTGTCAAGGTTTTAAACCTTGACAAGGATGCGTTTTTTGTTTTTGGAATGTTTGATTGTATAATGATAGAAACCACATGAACTGATTCGTGCGGTAGTGGTGAGAGACTTTGGAAAGTAGGGTTACGGTTTTCCGTAAATGAGATATTGTAATCTCATTTATTTTAGCGAGTAAAAAGCTAATATGATACTAACCTTAATTAATATATCATTTGGTATTGGTGAATTTTTTTCAACAACATTCTTAATCTTGATTATTTTATCAATTTGTGTTTATCTCTACAGGATTTCTAAATATGAAAAGTATCAGAAATCTAAGTATGCAATTTCATGTCTTGCAATCATGTTAATATTACATTTAGTAACCTTCCCTTTCTTATATACTTTAATGCTCAAAAATAATCCAAATAGCTTTGAATTTAAAACAGCTATTCATGATAATCGAAAACAATTGGTACTCAGTGAGTGGAACAATGATTCTAAGAATATTCCATTTCAGATTAAATATCTTGAAAATATTAAACTCTCAAATTATTTGATATTAAATAAGTCGTTAAAAGAATTAGAGCAATTAACTTTTACAAAGAATTATATAATACACACAGATTTTAGTATCAATTTACCTCATAGAAGTAACGATCTTACTGCAACTATTTACATATTCGATAGAAAAGGTGTTTTAAAAAAGAAACTATACAAAGGTGGAAGCCAACATGGCTTGGATTCTATGAAATTTGGAACTGCAATCACTCAAGATATTATATATCTTAAGAATGAATTACACTATTATAAAGTTAAAAAAGCCGAATTAGATAAGAATAATTTTTGGACCTATGCAACATTACTCCCTTATAGTATATCTTCAATATTCACGGGAAACATGTCTCCATTAACACCTATGGCTAATATATTATACACTCTTCATTATATTATCATCTATTGCATTGGTATAGGAGTTTTCCTTCATTTTTTAATTGTAAATCTGGAATTAATTATTAGAAATCGAAAAACTTAATTTTCTAAGAATAACACGAAAGTATTCATGTGATATTGGAAGAGATTCTTCCTTCGTCACAATGACAGAGGCACAATTATTATAGCAATACTGATGAAGAGCATAACTCCCTTCTTCCAGCTCCCAGCATCCCACCTCTCACATACAATAAATAAAAAACTCAGCCGGTGTCAATCTAATTTTTATATTTGCATGTGTTGGGTCTATAGTCTGAGAGGACTGCAGGAATACCCATAAAAACTTAAAAATATAATAACCCCAAAAAAAGAAGAGTAAGGAATGGATAAGAGTAATTTATTAATTATTATAGCTTCGGTTTCTATATTCATTTCCATACTTCTTGCTGTTTTCCTCGTTACTGTAAAGACCAAACATAAGGTCAGCAATGTTTTATTTGCTGTTTTTCTCATCCTGAATACTATAGATATTTGTGATCCTTTGTTTTATATGGTGGTGGATGGGCCGTCAAACCTCGGAATGTTCAAAAACATGTTTGTTTTCCTGCAAATTCCGGTTTTTTATCTCTATGTGTTATCCGTTTGTTATTCGGATTTCAAACTGAAACCTCAGCACCTGCTGCATGTTCTTCCGTTTATTATTACTAATCTTGCTTTAGTGCCTCGCTTTTATGGTGTAGATGCAGCATCAAAAATGCTCTTTATTGAAAACCGCCAAAACATGATAGAATTGAAGTTTAATCATATTCTGTTACATGTTCAAATGATTATCTATTTTGTTTTGGTTTTCAGGGTGTTAGAAAAATCGAAAACGCTTTATCTTGAAAATTATGCAGGGAAAAATATAAACTCCTATAACTGGTTGTTTCAGTTTACGGTGGTATTGTGCATTGTATATGGTATAGCCCTTTTAAAAAACATCCTTAAATTTTCGGATTATGCTTACATTTCAGAAGGGATAAAAGCCGGACTTTTATTATTATCCCTTTTCATTACCTGCTGGTATCTTTTCAAAGCACTGAATCATCCTGAGCTTTTCAGAAATGTGGATTCAAAATTGAAGCTGGTATCTGAGATGGTTTCGGAAGAGAAAAATAATGAAGAACCTGTGACAAGTGGCAGAGAATATAATGAAGAACTTTTGAGATTAAAAAACTATATGATTGAGAAAAAACCATTTCTTAATTCTTCTCTCACCATTCAGGAGGTGTCCGGTGAAATTGAAATTCCAGTGCGCGAATTGTCTCTTTTGATCAACCACCAATTAGGGCAGCATTTCTATGATTTTGTAAATACCTATCGAATAGAAAATGCAATGAACATCCTAAAAGATGGAACCAAAAGTAAGGTAACGATCCTTGAAATTCTGTATGAAGTGGGATTCAATTCAAAATCTTCTTTTAATACAGCCTTCAAAAAACATACAGGAACTACACCTACGTTGTATCGTAAAAATTTGTAATACAGCGTTTTGTAATTATTCGTACGCTTTTTGGGAATGATTCGTACGTATTTTTTCTGATCAATGGGGACGATTAATTTTATTCGGTCGCCTATCTTGAAGAGCTTCCACATCTTTGTATCGAAATTAATATTTAACATTAAAAAACGATACAATGAAAACTTCATTCCCATTCTTAGCAGGTCTTTTATTTTTAAGCAGCTTTACTTTCGGACAAAAATTTTCTACAAAGATTGATTCTATTATTCAGGATAATTATAAGAAAAATCCGTCGGTAGGAATCAGCGTTGGTTTTATCAATAATAACGAAGAACATTTTACTTCTTATGGTAATCTGAATGCAGAAAATAAAAATAAAATTGACAAAAATTCTCTGTTCGAAATTGCCTCCATCACCAAAATATTAACTGCCAATTTAATTGCCCAGGCAGTGATAGACCGCAAAATAAAACTGGATGATTATATTGATGGGTTCCTTCCCAAAGAATATGTTTTGCATGAGAATCTTAAAAACAAAATCAGAATTTCAGATCTCGCCTCCCACCAATCCGGATTGCCTGATATAGATTTCCCGAAATTAATAGAACTGAATCCACAGCAGCCAATTAGCAGTGTTACTCAAAATACACTGACCTCTTTAATCAATACCTGTACTGAACTGAAAGACTATGGCAAATACCGGTATTCTACCATTGGCTATACGTTACTGGGACAGATTCTGGAAAAGGCATATGGGAAGAGCTATGATGCTATTGTTAGAGAAAAATTAACTGATCCCCTGAAAATGACTACTACATTAACGAAAAATTTTAATGTAAAAAACAGAACAACTGGTCATAATCAGGATGGAGGAACTCAGGAATTTTTCAATTGGAATGTTACAGCGCCTGCCGGATTAGTGAAATCTAATTCAGCCGATATGATCAGGTTTTTAAAGGCTGTATTAAATGATAAAACCAAAGTAGGGCAGGCTTCCATAATAGGGGAGAAAATCTTTTACAAGGATGAAAAAAGAGAAATGGGATTAGGCTTAAATATCTCAACGGATGATCAAAATACACTCTATTTGAAATCCGGAGATTCTATGGGACAGTCTTCCATCATATGTTACAACAGGGCTAAAAAGTGGGGAATTGTTATCCTTCTTGATCAGAGAAATTCAAAAATGAGACAGGATCTTCTGAATAAGATTTATGATACCGTCCTGCAATAACTGTAAAACGAACCTTTCACAGTTATTGAGTATTACTGTTTATTAAATTAATATCAATTCTCCATGAAAAAATTACTGACCGGAATTATTCTCCTTCATTCTCTGCTTGCTTATGCACAGAAGGATGATAAAACAATGGTTCTTTCTGAAATTACCGAAAAAGTGAAGCGCTATTATGTAGATCAAGAAGCTTACAAAAAAGTAGAATCTTCATTTCAAAGTGATCTTAAAAAAGGAACATTTAATACATTGAATAAAAATGATTTTGCGGCACTTATTGGGCAGAAACTGAGATCGGATATAAAAGACTACCATTTTTCGTTCAGATATCTGGAAAACTATAGCCCTGAAAAGGTAGTAGATGAGAAAGAAAAAGAAAAACTGCACGATTTTCATAACAGTCTTGAGAATTTTGGTTTTGAAAGTGTCCGGCGATTGGAAGGAAATATAGGATATATTAATTTTAAAGGGTTTGCTTCTCCAAAATCCAGTGCCAATACATTAGCCGCCGCCATGAATTTTGTGGCCAATACGAACGCTTTGATTATTGATCTTAGAGAAAATCAAGGTGGAGATAATGGGATGCTTCTGCTCTTCTGCAGCTATTTTTTTGATAAGAAAACAGACCTGTATACAACTTATTTCAGGCACGAAGAAAAGATCGTGGTCAACAGTACACAGCCTGATGTGTCAGGAGCAAAATATCTTCATAAGAAAATCTATATCCTGACCAGTAAAAGCACGTTTTCTGCTGCCGAAGCACTCGCTTACTTTCTGCAGCAACATAAACTGGCTGCCGTAATAGGAGAGAGAACTCCTGGGGCGGCCAATCCGGTAGATCATTTTGTTATTCAAAATCAATATTTATTGCTTGTTCCAACAGGAAAAGTAAGCTCATCAATAGATCATAAAAACTGGGAGCATACTGGAGTGAACCCTGATCAGGAAGTGAAAGCTAAAGATGCTTTAAAAGCTGCCCATATCGCAATTTTAAAAGATGTTTTAAAAACAGAAACAAAAACAGAGCTAAGCCCGCCTGAAATAAAAAATCTTATTCATCAACTAGGGCAATAAATGAATAGGAATTATTTGCAAAGATCTGCGACAATGTAGTCGGATGTTTTTAAAAGTGAAGTAATAAAAAGGGACAAATCTAACTACAGACTTGTCCCTTTTATTATTTTCAGAACCTTTTTGAAGATTATTTTAAAACCTGCTGGTCATAAAGAATGTTGTCGTCTTCATCAAAGCTTATGATCAACACTTTAAATTGTTTGGCACTGTCGTTATTAAAGAATTTAATTCTTGGTGGAACATAATCACTATCAAATAAATTAGGATTCCAGTATAATGTTTCGCGGGTATCATTTTCAATCTTTTCCGGAGCATCATTATCTATCATTTCAATAGGGAATTCCGAAGGTTTATCATAGCCTTTAATGATGGATGAGTTGTTCTTTTTTACCTCTTTTTCATTGCTTTTAGCCTGCATATTGCCCTTCATTGTGTAGATGGCTACGGCATCACCTACTAAGCCTGATCCTTTGATGATTTTTACCATCGCAATATTGTTGATGGGAAGAGTGGAAATCATGGTAGGATCGGTAGCTATTTCATCTAAAAAGAGCTTGGCTTGCTGCCCACGGATATAAGGAACGTTGGCTCCTGAATTATTTCTCTGAAATGTCAGGCCGGCAGCTTTTCCCTGCAGCCAGTCTAAAATATTGGTGTAACCTGAAGTATGCTGATCTTCATTCACGAAATCAAATACGGTAGAATTAACCGAACTGAACATTCCGCTGGAAAGCTGTTTATCAAGATCTGCCTTCGCATCTTTCTTTTTTCCTACCAAAGCAACTTCCTGAATTTGGATATCATTACTCTCTTTCTTTTTTATATTTTTTTGAGTATTGATGGCTCTGGAAATAGTTGGAGAAAGAGTTTTATTTTTATCAGCCTTTACCAATGTATATTTTGTAGGCGGGAAACTACCCTTAAATGGGGAAGGTGTAACTAACGGTTCTATGGTGACAAACAAATCCTCATTTCCCGATTCTTTATTTTCGGAATTGACAAAGGCTGAAACTTCCAGCGGTTCATCATTATTGAGGTTATTTAAATAGATATATCCGTTTTGATCTGTTTTGAATTGGCTGAATGCAGGTTGGCTTTGACCAGATTTTGATAATAAATTGATATTCGTGTTGGGCAGCAGAGCATTATTTTTAATAGGCTTTACTCTGTAAGAAAGGTATTTTTGAGACTGGGTTTTAATGGCGGGTGAAGTTCCGCTGAGTACTGCATTCCAGTCGAATCTTTTCCAGTTTTCTGAAATAAGAAGAGCGTCCAAAGCCTCAGTGTTGGCATTCTTAGAGAAGTATTGTGCCGGGCTGTCTATTCTTGTGGTAAAATCTCCCGTTAGCCAAAGCCCGCTCAGAATATTGTCTTCTTCAGGAGTCAGAGTACCATTATCTTCACTTACCACAACTGTGTAATTTTTGAAATAAGATTCCGGAGAAAGATCGATACTGTTGAAAGCTCTTGGTGTTGGTTTTAAACTTTGGCCTACTATTTCTGCTTTTTCAACCTTTAAATTACCAGGTTTTATAAAGCAAAGCCTCTGTGCCACCACATTGTCCTGTTCGTCAAGAATAACCAATTGCAAGATACCATTAGCTCCACTACTGATTTTTGTAGGAATAAGACTTGATGCTTCATTGGTAAGATGGTTGATATTGGCTCTGTAAGCAAGATGGTTATTGATAAGTCCAATAATTTTATACCCCTGAAGCTGTTGTTTGAGATTTACACCTTTCAAATTGTATTTTATCCCTTCTTTAGAGCTAGAAACCTCTATATTCAGTCCGCTGTCTGCAACTTGTGGCAGATCTATTGTGTGACTTTTTCCTGCATTATCCTGAATAATAGCCTGATATTTCTTTCCGGATGCCGGAGTTATCTTAAAAGAAGCAACATTTTTATCAAAAGATTTGAATGTAGTAACAGGAGTATTGGGGTTTTGACTGTCAATAATTTTTCCGGACCAGTTTTCCGGCAAAGAAGAATTGGAAGATAATCTTACAGCAAATTTTGTAGGCATACCGTTAATGAAAGTTCCGCCCTCCGGAAAGACCTTAGCAGACCAATCGGAACTTTTTGCAATGACCAATGATTCTGTAGAGTTTGGATTGTAAACCGGAATTGTTTTGACAATTTGGAAATCCTCATTAAAATTGGTCATGTAAGGAGTGTAAGCTCTTACAAAATAAACCTGCTCAGGAAGATCTTCTTTCAGTTGAAAATCCCCGCTGCCTTCACCATTCGTAAGAAGTACCGTTTTCCAGTCTATTAATTTTTTATCAGAATTATACAGCTCAACAAAAAGCGTAGTGGATAATGCAGAGCGGTTATATCCGTCAAATACAAAACTTTTGAACCAGATTTTATCACCAGCTGCATATTGCGATTTGTCGGTAAGTACATATACTTTTTCCTGCTCGTAATTATCCTCAAGATTGGTAATTGCTTTTTCTAATTTGGTTTGTGCCAGTACAGGCTGTACCATTGAAAGAAGCAATACACAGAACATATTTTTCATAGAAATCTCAGCACATTTTAATTCTTTGCTAATGTAATCATTTCAAGACTTCTGAAGTTGATATTTAACATGTTATTTCACAAGAGTGAAAAGAAATTGATGATGTTTTTCAACCAAAAATCTTGAGTTATAGTGCCTGATGACCTATTGGAGAACATATAGTTATAATTGTGAATTAAGCAGGAACTTGCTGTAAATTAAAATTTTAGAGATGAAAATTTAATCAACATTTAGTGATAAAAAATATTTTGAATGAATATTTTTATTATTTTTATAAAATAAATTAAAACATGAAAATATATGAAATTTATTCACATTCCCGAATTCAACCTGACATAGAACCTTAAAAAATCCTTTTTTATTTAAACTATAAATAAGCCTCATCTGATGAGAGGCCTGTATTTCTATGTACATCAAGATAAAGCATAATTAAAAATCAATACAAGCAAAATTAAGCTTAAACAAATCCTTAAATCCAATTATTCCTATGGAAAAATCACACAATCACGCACATGGCTGCACTCATTGCTCTTGCCACAATCCTGTTTTGGATGTTCTTAAAGAAGAACTTTTCAGTGCAGAAAATATAACCAAAATAAATCCGGGTTCCGGAAAAGCAACTCACGAAAAACCACAAACTCTGATGGTAAGCGGAGGAATCATCCGTCCTATGATTGGAGGATCAACAGCTACCGTTGAATCTGTCGGGATCGCTGATGGAAAAGTAGTGGTGACCGGTACAAAAGATCAGGTAGAAGAGTATATGAAACAGCACTATCAAGGGTTTCTAAGAAGAGAATTAACCGTTACTCAAACTTT